>CAMLER010000142.1 GCA_946478915.1 uncultured Chryseolinea sp. | reverse complement strand
CGGTATTATCATATATGAAATAGTAATTCATTTCGCCAGTATCGGCTGCAAAACTGGAGAACCGATCGTTGGAGGCACCAAAGTTGAAATACGATTTATATGTGTTGTCAAAGAATATTCCATAGGTCAATTGGTGATGAATGCCAATATAGAATGGGATACTGCAATACAACGGATCGCCGTTGGGTGAATAGGCAAAATTGTCTGTGTTATAATTTTCGTACCCATGACCCTTTCGGTCTAAGGGTCCGGTTTTTTCTCCAAGCCCTACGAAACGTTCCCCTTTCTGTAGTTTCTTATAGGTTGTAACCTGCTCACCGTTCCAACTCGTCCCGAATGTATCATCTTCGTTGATCAATTGGTCTTGATGGTTGTAGAAGCTGAACCGCACGGGTCCTTTTGTGATCACCAGAACAAACGCGGCAGTTTTTACTATAATATTATCGGCCTGATCGAGAACTGAAATAGCTTTTGCCTGAGGCGAGGCCACAACTGCGTATGAAAAGTCTTCAAACTCAATTTCGCGCGTAATTTGAATGCGTACGGTGTGGTCGTTATAAAATAGAACTCTAAACCTTCCATTGGTCGTTTCGCCGGTTAGGCCTTTGTCGAGCTGTTTCCAATTGAGTAGATCTCCCAGGCTGTTCGACGTTGAGGAATGAAAATTCTTAGACATAAAATAGTGATTATGCAACAATGAATACCACCACACCGAGAATTCTGAGTTTGTGTTAACTCAGAATTCCTTGTGCTTTGGTTCAATGTGGCAATGTTGATCAGGCGTTAAAAAACCGCCCGGTAATTACCCGTTATTTCTTTCCTGATTTTAGAGAAGATTCTCTGACAATAAGCCGCGTCTTCAATATTTTCCTTTCGGGAACCGGATCTTGATTGTCTTTAGATTTGAATTCAATCTGGCGGATCAACAATTTCGCTGCCTCCTGACCCATTTCAAATCCAGGTTGGTCTACTGATGTCAAAGGCGGTTCAAGCAAAGCGCTGAAGAACCAGTTGCTGAATCCTACCACAGCGATATCTTTTGGTATCTTAAGTCCGGCTTCTTTGATGGCTTGCATAGCACCCATGGCTGCAGGATCGTTGGTGGCAAAAATCGCGTCCGGCGGATTGGGCATTTTCAGTAGCTGCTGCGTTGCAGATTTACCCTCTTCAATTGTTCCCAGCGGGCAAGACACAATCAATTCCTGCAGGACCGGAATGTTTGCTTCATTTAAAGCCTGCACATACCCTTCCAGCCGTTGCTTGGTTATTCCAAGATTAGGTGGGCCTTCAAGATGCGCGATCCTTTTGCAACCTTGATCAATAAGATGTTGGGTTGCTTCCTTAGCTCCGCTGAGGTCGTCGACAATCACCATGCTTGAATTGGCATTTTCATATACGCGATCAAAGAATACCATGGGCACGCCTTTCGCCAAAATTCCTTCGATATGTTCGAACGAGTTGGTTTCGCGCGAAACAGAAATCAGCATACCATCCACACGGCTGTTGAACAATGCCTTAATATCAGTCTTCTCGCGCTGCAATGATTCATTCGACTGGGTAATGATAACGTTGTACCCTGCGCTGTAAGCAACGTCTTCAATGCCGCTGATGACGGTAGAAAAGAAGAAATGAACTAACTCGGGAATTATAACGCCCAGTGTATTGGTTTTGCTTTGCCGCAGACTAAGCGCTACAATGTTCGGTTGATAGTTCAATTTTTCCGCAAGTTCGTTGACGGCTTTTTTTGTTTGAGGGCTGATGTCCGGATGGTCCTTTAGTGCCCTTGAAACAGTAGAGGGAGAAATGCCCAATTCGCGGGCAATGTCTTTAATGGTTACTTGATTGTACTTCATGGTACAAGTTTAGCCAACTTAGACGGAACGACCGCAACACCGCTGCAATTTTTTTCGCAACTTCGCAATCGTTGTCGCAACCGTTAACGGTTACGATTTCGTGAATTTTCATCCACAAAATTGATTTTTCTGTGTGTGTGTTTGTGTACTTTTCTAATCGCAACCGTTTGTACCCGACTTTATCCCTAATCTAAATTATCCATATGATCAAATTTTATCTGTTTAAATCATGGACTTTCCTCCTTGTGGTCCTCTGTTGTTCTATCGCAACGGGCCAGACAAGCGTCACCGGGACGGTGACCTCCGGGGAGGATGGCTCTGCTCTGCCTGGCGTTAGTATCCTCGAAAAAGGGACTTCTAACGGCACTGTTACTGGTGTCGATGGTACTTACTCTATTACCACCGGTGAAAACGCTATTCTCGTATTTTCGTTCGTCGGCTTCACAACGCAAGAGGTACCCGTCGGTGCTCAATCTAATGTTAGCGTTACGCTTCAACCGGACGTTACTGCACTATCGGAAGTTGTAATCATTGGCTATGGTGAACAAAAGAAAGAAGACTTGACGGGGTCTGTCACTGCGATAAGTACCAAAGACTTCAACCGTTCGGTTGTCGGCTCGCCGCAGGATCTTATTGTGGGTCGTGTTGCCGGTGTACAAATAACCTCTAATAGTGGGGCACCAGGTAGTGGTTCAACGATCCGGATACGCGGAGGCTCCTCTATCGGCGCAAGCAATGATCCGTTGATCATTATCGATGGATTTCCAGTCGACAATTCCGAAGTGAAGGGGATGTCAAATCCATTGGCATCAATTAATCCGAATGACATCGAATCGTACACGATTCTGAAAGACGCATCTGCAACAGCAATCTATGGTTCCCGCGCTTCGAATGGTGTTATCATAGTCACAACAAAAAAGGGTAAAGAAGGCAGGCCTGAAATCAACTACAATGGAACGTTCTCTATCAGCAAGGCGACAGAATTTATTGACGTTCTCAGCGGGGATGAGTATCGTGCTCTGACCGCAGATCTCGTTGAATCGGGCACAATAAGCGGGCTAAACGAAAACTCACTGGAGCGGCAGGGAACCGCAAGTACGGATTGGCAGAAAGAAATTTATCAGGAAGCATTTACGCACGATCACAACATCAATATTGGTGGCGCCGTGAAAGACGTGCCGTTTCGTTTTTCCTATGGCTATACCAACCAGGAAGGTATTCTGAAAACTACCGACATGAAGCGAAACACGCTTAGCCTGAACGTTAATCCGTCGTTGCTGGATGATCATCTGAAAATCAATGCGAGTATAAAATATGTAAACTCGAAAACTAATTTTGGAAATACGGGCGCAGTTGGTTCTGCAGTTTCTTTTGATCCTACACAACCTGTCAGAAACGGTAATACGCGCTATGGCGGATATTTCACCTGGGTCAACCTCGATCAAACGCTTCCTGATGGGTCGATGGATCCCGATGGCGATCCCAATACGTTCGCATCCAGCAACCCGGTGGCGATGCTTCAATACACAAACAACGTTTCCGATGTTGACCGGACAATAGGTACGCTGCAACTTGACTACCGGTTCCCATTCCTTCCTGACCTGCGCGCTAATGTTAATGGAGGATTCGATATTTCCAACAGTGACGGAATGAATAACACCGCGCCTGAGGCACCATGGATCTATAGGAACTATACTACTGGTACAGGCGAACTAATTGACTACACCGGCAAGAATCAGTCGAAAGTGTTTGATTTCTACCTGAACTACGTTAAAGTAATCGACAAACATAAGTTCGATGTTACCGCAGGTTACTCCTGGCAGCATTTCAAACGTGAGGGAACTAACTTTCAAAGGAGTGGTGACGAAACCCCAATCGTAAGAGACAACTCTGCATTCGCCAATGAAAATTATCTGGTTTCTTTTTTCGGCCGGCTCAACTATACCCTTAATGGAAAATACTTGTTGACAGCCACATTGCGGGATGACGGATCATCAAGGTTCTCAAAAGAAAACCGGTGGGGATTGTTTCCGGCAGTAGCCCTCGCGTGGCGTCTGAAAGATGAGCGTTTCTTAAGTTCTGTGAAAGGCTTGTCAGACTTGAAGTTAAGAGCCAGTTATGGCGTGACGGGTCAGCAGGACATACCGGGCGGCTATTACCCCTACTTGCCGATCTATCGTCAAAGTATAGGGGGCGCATCCTATCAGTTTGGAAGTCAATTTGTTCCCACACTTCGTCCGGACCCATATGATGCAAACATCAAATGGGAAGAGACAACAACATATGATATCGGCCTTGACGTAGGATTATTTAACGACAGAGTAACGGCAAGCGTTGACGTGTATCAACGTGAGACAAAGGACCTGATTAACAACGTTCCCATTGCCAATGGCAGCAACTTTTCAAACTACCTTACCACTAACGTTGGTAACCTGGAAAACAAGGGTATCGAATTTACGCTTAACGTGAAGCCTATCGAAAAGAAAGATCTTGAGTGGAATGTTGGATTCAATCTTACCCACAATGTAAATAGGATCTCGAAGCTCACTTTGACAGATGACCCGACGTACACTGGCGTAAATGTCGGTGGCATTTCCGGCGGAGTAGGGAACATGATTCAAATTCATACCGTAGGATATCCGGCCAATTCATTTTATGTATTCGAGCAGGTTTACGATTCAGACGGCATTCCAATAGAAGATTTATATGTTGATAGAACGGGATCCGGCGGATCAGTTTCCAGCAATAATCTGAATAAATATCATTATCACAGCCCAGCACCAAGAATTCTTATGGGACTCAACTCAAGTCTCAGATTCAAGCAGTTCGATTTTTCTTTCTCCGGAAGGTTTAGCATCGACAATTATGTGTACAACAATGTATTGTCTGGAGCGACCTATTCAGCAATATATATTCAGTCGGGATTCTTTGGCAACGTGCCCAAAGATCTTGAGAAGACACAGTTTATTAATCCGCGGTACTGGTCGGACCACTTCGTGGAAAATGCGTCTTTTTTCAAAATGGATAATATGAGCGTCGGATACAATTTCGATCAGCTGGTTTCAAAGAAGTTGCGGGCTCGCCTAAGCTTTACAGTGCAGAATGCATTTGTTATTACCGATTACAGCGGTATTGATCCTGAAGTAAACAACACTTCGCTTCAAAACAACATCGTTGTTTCGAATCCCGGGATTGACAATAACATCTATCCCAGACCGCGCGTGTTCCTCGTAGGTATCAATTTAACTTATTAATCCTAACGACTTATCTTATGAAGAAATTATATATATATCTAATCGCGGTAGTCGTTGCGCTGGGATGGTCCTCCTGTGTAAACGATCTTGACGTAAAACCGATCGACCCAAATCTTGTAACTTCTGCGGATGTGTATGACAGTCCGGAAGCCTACAAGCAGGGGCTCGCAAAATTGTATGCAACGTTTGCCCTAAGCGGGCAACAGGGCCCCGCGGGCCAACCGGATATCGCCGGTATTGACGAAGGATTTGGAAACTACTTACGTCAGTACTGGAACTGCCAGGAGTTAACCACTGATGAGGCAGTCATATCATGGAATGACGCCACAATTAAGGATTTTCACTGGCATACCTGGACTGCTAACGATGTATTTATCGCGGCCGTTTATTCAAGGATAATGTACACCGCTTCACTTTGCAATGAATACATTAGGGTGACAGCTGGAAATAATGATTCGGATATCAGGAAGTATCATGCGGAAGCAAGGTTCCTTAGAGCATTGGCTTACTATCACGCCATTGACATGTTCGGCAATCCGCCGTTCGTCACCGAAGCTGATCAGCCTGGCGCTTATTTTCCGAAGCAGACGACCCGCGCTGAACTGTTTGCCTATATCGAATCAGAATTGATTGCAATCGAATCAGAACTTGGTGCAGCTAAGTTTGAGTACGGGAGGGCGGACCAGGGCGCTGCAGCCATGTTGCTGGCAAAACTTTATCTCAATGCGGAAGTCTATATCGGTCAGGCCAAGTACACTGAAAGCATCGCCGCATTGAAGAAAGTTATTGCCGCCCCTTATACATTATCAGAGCAATACCTTCACAACTTTGTGGCTGATAACGACACTAGTCCGGAGATGATTTTTTCCATTACCTATGATGGTGCCAATACGCAATCTTATGGCGGAATGGTCTATCTGGTTCATGCTCCGATTGGTGGATCGATGCCTCCCGATGCGATGTTTGGTGTCGGTGGAGGATGGGGCGGACTCAGAACGACGTCATCGCTGGTAGAAAAATTTGATGACATCACCGGAGATACAGATTCCCGTGCACTGTTCTGGACCGATGGACAGACGCTTGATATCAACGACATTGGCCAGTTTACTGAAGGCTATGCTATCACAAAATTCAGGAACAGAAAACTGGATGGCAGCGACGCAACGCACGCTCACCCCGATTTTGTAGATACAGATTGGCCAATGTTCCGTTTGGCGGATGCGTACCTGATGTATGCGGAAGCTGTGCTGAGGGGTGGAGCAGGGGGAAGCGCAACGGAGGCCCTGGACTACGTAAATGAGATTCGCGAACGTGCCTATGGCGATGCTTCCGGAAATATTGCAAGCGGAGATCTGACCCTCGATTTTATTCTTGACGAACGGGCCCGCGAATTATATTATGAAGGACATCGCCGAACTGATCTGATCAGGTTTAACAAATTCACAGGCGGCGATTACATATGGCCATGGAAAGGAAAAGTAAAAGAGGGAACTGCTACGGAATCCTTCCGAGATCTCTTTCCTATTCCTGCTGCCGATATCGGCGCCAATCCAACTTTGGAACAAAACCCCGGATATATAACTGAATGATTATGGCTACAATAAGAAAATTCAAGAGTTTTGTGCTGGTTGCTTTTTGCACAGCGTTCGCCATCAGTTGTTCAGATGAACCGCTCGATCCTGTCTTGGGAGACAGCAGCACCTTTGTCGCGCCCGCATTCGAAAATCCTGCCTCGGCATCCGCTGCAGTTTTTACGGAGGAAAACATGGGAGAGATCTTCGAAGTTCTAAAGTGGAATAGAACTGACTACGGCATACAGCTATCGACTAATTATGTTGTTGAAGTTGACGACAATGCTGACTTCAGCAGTGCTAAGAATCTGGGCACAACAACCGGAAATCAGCTTTCGGTGACCGTGGAAGCAATGAATAATGCGATGCTTGCTTTGGGCCTTCCACCATTTGAAGAATCAACGGTGAACCTACGCGTACGATCTACGATCAATGGGGTCGAATCCGAGCCGCTGTTTTCTTCGGTTATTGTCAGGTCTGCAACAACATTCCAATCCAGCGAATGTGGAAGCTTCTGTACGGTTGGAATTATTGGAGATGCTACCCCGGGAGGCTGGGACAACGACACCGATATGCGCCTCGCGGATGCTACCCGGGTCGACAAGGAAACATGGACAGTTACCCTATACCTCGAAGGCGGTAAGAAAGTCAAATTCAGGGCGTTTGACAGCTGGGACACCAACTGGGGTGATACTGCATTTCCTGAAGGAACAGGAAGCCAGGGTGGTCCGGATATACCAGTCACCAACTCAGGATATTACAAGGTTACTTTCAATGCTGAAACTGGAGCATATTCCTTCACTGCCTTGACCACGCCAACGTTCGCGTCGATTGGAATAATAGGAAGCGCTACCCCTGGTGGATGGGATGCCGATACCGACTTGACGCAGGATCCGTCTGATGAGCACGTCTGGACTGGAACTGTTACGCTTACTGATGGTCAGGCAAAGTTCCGCGCGGACAACGATTGGGCTAACAACTGGGGCGGGCCGACTTATCCATCGGGAGTCGGATTTGGAAATGGCCCTGATATTACCGTGAAGCCGGGTACATACGTTGTGCGCATTAATGACGCGACGGGTGAATATGCATTCATGCCAGCAAATGACGCTACACCTTATAATGCGGTAGGTATTATAGGAACAGCAACTCCTGGCGGATGGGATTCAGACACGGACCTTACCGTAAACCCATCGAATCCGTTTTTGTGGAGCAAGATCCTTACCCTCACCGAAGGCGAATCTAAGTTCCGGGCTGACGATGATTGGGCTGATAACTGGGGCGGATCGGAATTTCCCGGTGGGATTGGAGGAGCGGGTGGACCAAACATCCCAACCAAGGACGGTACCTACTTTGTAACTTTTAATACGGGAACTGGAGAATACTATTTTCTGAAATAATAAAACAAATAAACCTAGACTGATTTAGCTCTGTGCCCTGTTGAGGGCGCAGAGCTTTATAACTTCTTCGCATGATAAAAAAAATTATATGCGCTGCGTTTGTAGTGATGCCTTTTCTATGCTGGTCAAAAGAATCGATAACGCCGGTCATTACACCCACTTTCTATACTCCCAACACACCGATAACGATCTCTTATGACGTGACGGGAACACCGCTCGCCGGCCTTAGCGATACTTTTGCCTGGGTCTGGATTCCAGGAAGTAATATTGACTCAAAGTATAATGTAAATCCCGCGGGCGCAGATGTTTCAAAAACAAACAATGTGAAATTTGTAAAGTCGGTGACGGGTGGAAGAACTGTTTTTACACTCACTATAACGCCGCTGTCGTTGTTTGAAACCGATATCACGAATGAAACGCAATTTGGTATCTTATTAAAAGGAAACGACTGGAGCAACGGTCAGACTACTGATCATATTGCAACATTCTGGAACGGAAATTTTGAGATGAAGTTGATCACGCCCGTTCAGCGGCCCTACTTTGGAGCGGAAGGGGAGGAGCTTAACATCACGGCGGAGACGCCGGTGGCAGCTGACTATTCCCTTTACGCGGATGGAATTCTGATCGATGCCCAAAGTGATGTAACGCAGTACGCTTTCACTTATGATCTTGTGTCGGCGTCGAACTATGCAGAAATCATTTTGCAGGCTGAAACAACCACCGGTAGCGCGGCACAAAACTTCCAAATCATTTTTCCCGGCAACAGTCCCGATGCCGAGCGGCCTCCGGGAATTATCCCTGGTATAAACTATCATCCGTCAGATGCTTCGAAGGCGACGTTGAGCCTATGGGCCCCGTTGAAAAATTCTGTGTATGTCGTAGGTGATTTTACAGACTGGAAAATTCTTCCGGATTATCTGATGAACCAGGACGGCGAGCACTTCTGGTTGGAAATATCAGGCTTGAATGCGACAACAGAATATGCCTTTCAATATTTGGTGGATGAGCAATTATATGTTGCGGATCCCTATTGCGACAAGATTCTGGAGCCGGACGATCAATATATTCCACAGAATACATATCCGGCATTGCGAGCCTTTCCCATCAGTGCGTTAAAAGACCAATGGTATTTTAATCGCGTATCGATTTTGCAGACCAGTCAGGCACCATACGAATGGCAAGTGTCAGACTTCCAAAAGCCGGAAAAGAAAGATCTTATCATTTATGAATTATTGGTGCGCGATTTTTTTGGACCGAATGACAGGAACTATCAAAATCTTATCGACACATTGGGTTATCTGAAAACGCTTGGAGTGAATGCCATTGAGTTAATGCCAATCACCGAGTTCAACGGAAATGAAAGCTGGGGCTACAATCCCACGTTCATGTTTGCGCCCGATAAATATTATGGAACGAAGAACAAGCTTAAAGAATTTATCGACCGCTGCCATACCGAAGGGATTGCAGTCATACTTGATGTTGTTATGAATCAGCAGGATATTCCAAATCCTTATGTTTTGATGTATTACGACTTTGACGCCGGCAAGCCGTCTGCAAATAGCCCATGGTTCAACCAGGAGGCAACCCATCCATTCAATGTTTTCTTTGATCTGAACCACGAGAGTACATATACTCAACAGTACCTCGACACAGTAAATCATTATTGGATCAATGAGTACAAATTTGATGGCTATCGCTTCGATCTTTCAAAAGGATTCACCCAAAAAAATGCCAATGGCAATGTGTCTTCGTGGGGTCAATATGACGCATCGCGCATAGCCATCTTAAAGCGCATGGCGGATAAGATATGGGAACACACGCCGGACG
>CAMLER010000141.1 GCA_946478915.1 uncultured Chryseolinea sp. | reverse complement strand
GCGAATTTTGGGCGGGTTACGACTGTTACTTCAACGTCCGGATAAGCTGCAATAAACGAGCGGACCACCGGGACCAGCAACACAACGTCGCCCATTGCAGAAAACCGAAGTACTAAAATTTTGGTGAGCGCCACGTTTGAAGTTGAAAGTCTGTTCGGAAAGATTTAAGCAACATCTTATTAGGACTTGACGACCGATTGATACAACGTTGGGTTAAGCGTCGGGTCATTATACATTTTCATTTGACGATAAACCTTAAACCTTCTTTTCCCATGCGCAATGTCATCGATCAGTTCATCAAAGGCAAGTTGCATATCCGACTTTTGTTCCATCAGGATGGCAAGCTTCGCATTCGTACTCTTGATGTGATCCGGAGTAGCGTCTTTTCGTTCGGTTTGCTCTTTCATGTGATAGATCTTGAGCATTAAAATACTCATCCTGTCGAGAAGCCATGCAGGTGTTTCAGAATTTATCCGGGTTTGAGGAGGGGATTTTACATTTTTGAATTCCTCCAGGAAAAAATCATCAAGCTTTTCAACCATATCAGTACGTTCCTGATTTGATTTATCAATTCGCCGCTTGATTGTCAGAGCTTCCGCAGGATCAATTACAGGAGACCGGATGATGTCCTCCAGATGCCATTGCACGGTGTCAATCCAGTTTTTTCCGTACAGCAATGCGTTGAAACTGTTAGCTGGATATGGATTTTTGATCAGCGCATCAACGTCATCTTTTAGATGATAATCATCTATGCTCTGTTTGAAAATGGTATAGCAGTCGTTCGCCTGAAGCATGTGTCAAATTTAAGGGCAATTTAACCCATAATATGTAATTGTGGGATTTCTGCCGTGCAACGGCAATTTCCTTGTCACATGCAGCCATTCGAAAAAATATATTTTTGGCCATAGGGGTAAATCTTTTGTCAATTGTCTTAACCTCAACGCCGCAAAGACGTAAATTTCGCTGTTCATGGAAGCCAAAACAGTGGATTTGTCGTCAATTCAGCTCTTAAACACGCTGCGTGCAGGCGATATAACTGCTTTTGAGATGATCTTTAAAACCTATTACCAGCCTTTGTGCAATTATGCATATAGTTTTGTACAAGACCGGGATGAGGCGGAGGAGATTGTTCAATCCACCTTCCTTTCCGTTTGGGAAAAAAGAGAAGATCTCGCTATTCACACCAGCGTAAAGCCGTACCTCTATGCCATGGTACGCAACGCGGCTTTAAATGTAATCAAGCACGAAAAGGTCAAACAGCAACATGCAGCTGTAGAAGTAGCCGTAGCGGAAAAAAGCACTGAATCCGTTACCCGCACGGTTATGGCTGCCGAACTGGAAGACCGGATCTATAAGGCCTTGAATAAACTTCCGGAACAATGCCGTCTCGTTTTCAAACTCAGCAGGTTTGAAGAATTGAAATACGCGGAAATAGCAGATCAGCTTAATATTTCTGTGAAAACGGTTGAAAACCAAATGGGCAAAGCACTAAGGATAATGCGGGAGCAGTTGAAAGATTACCTCCCCTTGTTGATTGTTTTACTGAGTAGAATGATTGAATGACGCGTGAGATACGACACTGAACATATCGACGATCTTATCGGGAAGTACCTGTCTGGAGAAGCGGAACAGGAGGAAATTCACTTTGTGGAATTGTGGGCTAAGAAGGATATCGAGAATCGGAAATACCTGGAGCAGTGTAAGCTGATCTTTGACAAGACTTTTGAGGTGAAGGAGCTACAGGAGTTTGATACAGATGCTGCCTGGATGAGAATGAAGGCAAAAATGGGGGGCTCACCTGTCCACACGATTGGATCCGTCGGTAAAAAACCGGATCGCAACTACCATTGGATGATTGCTGCCAGCATTGTTATTATAATGGGGATAGGATTTTTTGCATACAGATTAATGATGCCATCATCCTCCCAGGCGACTCAGCTTGTAGCGGAAACAGAAACCAAATCCGACACCTTGCCGGATGGCAGCGACGTATTCATGAACAAAAGAACGGCGCTTACGTACACCTATGACAAAAGGGCAAAAAGCCATAGGGTAAATCTTCAGGGCGAAGCATATTTTAAGATCCAACACGAAAAAGAAAAAACGTTCATTATTGACGTGTATGGCGTCTACATTAGAGATATAGGTACAGCATTTAACGTGAAAGCTTATCCTGATTCAAATACTATCGAAGTGTATGTTGAAGAGGGCAGCGTGATGTTCTACACAGATACAGATTCGGGCGTTTACCTCGCGGAAAATGGTAAAGGGATCTTTGACAAAACAACGAAAACGTTTAATGTCGAAAAGGCTGAGGAAAATGTTTTGGCCTACAAGACAAAAAGCTTCGTATTTAACAACACAGATTTGCAATCGGTAATGCTAGCGCTCAACAATGTGTACGACAAGAAAATCGTTCTTGATCAGAAATTGTACAACTGTCACCTTACAGTTTCATTTAACAACGAAGACATCGATGAGATCGCTGCTGTCATCGCAGAGACCCTTGGGTTACGCACCACTGCGTCAGCGAATGAAATCAGATTAGAAGGTCCGGGTTGTGGAAATTAATTGTCTCAGGATACAATGTCTGCTAGTCGTCGTAGTTTTTGCTCTGAACACGGCAAGTTCAAAAACGTTTGAAACTGATGACCCGATTCCGATACTAGAACGAGTCATCAGTTTGAACTTTCAACAAGAGCCGCTTGAAATTGTACTAAATAAAATCTCCCGCGAAGCACGCTTCACATTTTCTTATAATTCTGAAATTATTGATGCAGATCGAAGTATCAGCCAGAATTTCCAAAGAAAAACGGTCCGCGAAGTTCTGGATGAAATTTTCGGAGGGACGATCGATTATAAGGCTCGTGGTAAATATGTTATTCTTATGCAGGCTCCAAAACGCGAGGAAAAGGAGCAGCGAATCACCGGGTATGTGGTTGACGAATCCACGGGTAAACGCCTCCAGAACGTTAGTATTTATGATCCTGTTTCGCTCTCCTCTACAGTAACCGACTCCTTTGGTTATTTTCAATTGGAAGTTGATCAACCAACTGGAGAAGAAGTGAAACTGGCGATCCGAAAACTCAACTATAGCGACACCGTTGTAGCCGTGACGAGCGACCGGCGGCGCCTTATAAATATCGCTATCAGCGAACCTGCCGACAAGGTGAATATTTTCGCAGATAGCGTGAAACAAAAGATAAAACGATTCTGGAAAACAAAGGTCAGTCCCCAGGAAGTGAACATGCAAAACATTCGGGACACGTTGTACCGGAAGTTTCAATTTTCCGTAGTTCCGTTTGTGGGAACAAATCATAAGTTAAGTGGAAATGTCATCAACGATTTTTCAGTCAATCTGTATGGAGGTTATGCGTTAGGGGTAAAGGAGTTTGAGTTCGGCGGAATGTTCAATATTATTCGTGGTAACATGGACGGCGCTCAGTTTGCAGGCATCTTCAATTCCGTTGGGGGAAAAATGAACAAGATGCAGATGGCCGGCATTCTTAATATGAACCGCGATTCTGTCAATGGTTATCAATTCGCAGGAGCGATCAATCTCAATGGAAATTCATCCAATAAATTTTCGATGGCTGGATTGCTTAATCTTACTTATCGCGACTCGCGCGGGGTGCATCTTGCCGGGCTTGGCAATGGAACCATTGGAATGCAGGAGGGTCCGCACATTGCCGGATTATTTAACTTCTCCACTCAAGACACCCGCCCGGCGCAAGTTTCAGGACTTACAAATTTTACGGCGGGTACGATGACAGGAGCACAGGTTTCTGGCCTTCTGAATTTTGCGCTAAAGGATATAAAGGGTGCGCAGGTAGCGGGACTGGTGAACATTGCAACCAGGGATTTGAGCGGCGCACAGGTGTCTGCTATTTTGAATTATGCAACCCGGGTTCGGGGCGCACAAATCGGACTTCTAAATTTTAACGATAGTATCAGAGGGATTCCCTTAGGATTCCTAAGTTTTTCTTTGAAAGGTTATCACAAGTTCGAAGTATCGGCTGACGAAATATTTTATACCAACGTTGCGTTTCGAACAGGTGTGCGACAGTTTTACAATATCCTCACCGTAGGTGCCAAACCTGACTCGTTCAAAGATGATGAAACTACCTGGACTTTTGGTTATGGTATTGGAACAGCTCCCAGACTCACCAGAAGGCTTAGCCTGAACGTTGACCTTACCTCGAATCAAGTGGTGTATGGCAGTTCGATCGATGCCATCAATTTAATTAATAAGCTGTATCTCGGTCTTGAAATTCAGGCGATGAAGTATATCGGATTTGCATTCGGAGTTACCTTGAACGGCTATGTGACCGACTCTACGTACGACAAATACAAACCCCTTTTTACAGACTATACCCCGCATCTCCTGTATGATCGGACATACAGCAACGATCTCAATATGAAGATGTGGTTGGGCGCGAAAGTAGGCGTCAGATTCTTATAAGGCACTAGCGGCTGATGTGCAGCACAGGTCGTTTTCCGAGCTGTTTAAGCAATCGGCCATGACCAATCAGCGCGTCAATAAAGCGTGGTTCAGACTTATAAGGCAAACCAAATTCTTCTGTTGTCGCCTTAACGATGGAAGAGATCTTTTTATAATGAACATGGCACACATTGGGGAAGAGGTGATGTTCCACTTGAAAATTTAAACCTCCGACGTACCAGGAGAAAAAGGTGCTGTTGTTTGCGAAATTTGTTGTCGTATGCAGTTGATGGATAGCCCAGCTATTATCCATCTTGCCATTTTCATCAGGCAATGGAAATTCAGTTCCATCAATAACATGTGCAGGTTGAAATATCACGGCAAGAATGAATCCTGCTACATAATGCATGCCCAGAAATCCAATGAGCCACTGCCACCATGTGATCGACAAAAGCATCATTGGTATGATCAGTATGTAAACGAGGTAAAATAATTTAGTTGCTATAAGAATTGCCCACTCAGTCCGGATATCTGCCTTTTGTTTTTTTACAAGACCATCTTTGTGATAACGACTGAGCCTTACAAAATCTTTAGCGATGACCCAGACTAAGGTCATCAGCCCATAGACAAACCATGCGTATATATGCTGAAACTTATGAAATGATTTCCATTCGCTGTGAGGAGTCATTCTCAGGATGCCGCGAGGACTGATATCTTCGTCCACGTCATGGATATTTGTATAAGTATGATGGAGTACGTTGTGCTGTACCTTCCAATTGAAGGCGCCGGCTCCCATAATGTTAAGGGAATAACCTACTGCGTTGTTTATCCAGCTTTTGTTTGAGTACGATCCATGATTTGCATCATGCATTACCGCCAGTCCGATTCCAGCAATACCTGTCCCCATTACCAAACATAGCCCAAGCATCAACCATACATTGGTCACCGTTTGTGTTATCATTAAAAAATAGGGAACTGAATAAAGTGCAAACATACAAATGGTCTTGACTTTCATTTGCGTGTTAGCATACCGGCTGATATTATTTGATTTGAAGTATTCGCTAACGCGTTGGTTAAGCGTTGAAAAAAAATCTGCACGTGCTGGCGAGAACTTTATTGCACTAGCATGCTTCATGATGAAAAGGTTAAGGTAAACAGAACGCTCAAAAAAATTGCGGCAGGGTAATTAACTGATCAATAGAATTTTAAAAGTAGAAAGAATAACACAATAAACGAGTGTTAGGCTTCAACAAAAAAACACTGCCGATGGATTTACAATGCCAGTGCAAATGTAACGAGGGTCAGGAGATAAGATTGCTCCAATTTGCCCTTAATATTACAAGCCCAAGTTTGAGATTCTAAGGTAGTTCAGCAATTATGGTCCGTCCTCCCTTCGTAATGTCACCGATAGAAACGCTGATCTTGGCATCTAAAGGCAGGAACACATCAACACGAGACCCGAATTTAATAAAGCCAAATTCCTGTCCCTGTTGAAAAGGTTGTCCGACTTTTACATAAGTTTTGATTCGTCGCGCCAGCGCCCCGGCGATCTGGCGGAACAGTATTTCTACACCAGACTCCATTTTCACTACTACAGTGGACCGTTCATTTTCTGTGCTGGACTTTGGATGCCACGCTACAAGGTATTTGCCAGGATGGTATTTAAAGAAGCTCACAATTCCTCGTACAGGCATCCGATTTACATGTACATTGACTGGCGACATGAAAATTGAAATTTGTTTTCGCCTGCTCTTGAAGTATTCCGTCTCTTCCGTTTCTTCAATCACAACGACCTTACCATCCGCAGGAGCGAGCACATGTTTATCATTTTCGGAAATTGAAAAGACCGGGTTTCGAAAGAATTGTAGAAATAAAAGATAGAAAATAACGCTTGCAAAGATCACGCTGTTTTGCACCCAAACATTTTGTGGGAAGAAATAGAGTATTGCCCAGTTGAGCGCAAAAAGAATTATCAGCAAAATAAAAAGTATCAATCGTCCCTCTTTGTGGATCGTCATAATTAAATATTAGGTCTTTAAAAAATTGTGTTTATAAAATCAACACAGCAAGGCTACGAAAAGTTAACGATTGTGTGAAACAGATTCATAGTTGGGATCAATACCCGCCGCGGTACTTATAGGTTTTGGCAACTTTGTCTATCGCCACCATATACGCCGCTATTCGAAGTGGCACCTGATATTGCTGGGCGATTTTATATACGTTAATGAATGCATCTTTCATGATCCGATCAGATCTGCGATTAACACGGTCAGCGGTCCATTTATACCCGAGTCTGTTTTGTACCCATTCAAAATATGAAACCGTTACGCCGCCGGCATTGGCAAGAATATCAGGTACTACTACGATACCCTTCTCATGAATAATATTGTCAGCTTTTGACGATGTCGGGCCATTTGCTCCCTCCACAATCAATTTTGCCCGGATGTGTGGTGCGTTGGTATGGGTTATCACATCCTCCGTCGCGGCCGGTACCAACAGATCGACAGGTAATGTCAGTAAAGTTTCGTTTGATATTTTCTCACCACCGGTAAATCCTTCCAGTACTCCGTTGTTGGCCTCTCTGTACTTAATGACGCCCGCGATGTCAATACCCTTTTCGTTGTAATATGCCCCAGAAAGGTCGCTCACTGCCTGAATAATTAATCCCCGTTCCTGCAGCAGGCTTGCTGCCCACGATCCAACGTTTCCAAATCCCTGAACTGCGCAGGTCGCTTTGTAGGGATTGATCTTCATTTTTTCTATTGCAGCCATGGCCGAGACCATTACCCCGCGACCGGTTGCTTCAGTTCTGCCAAGCGAACCTCCCATTACCAGCGGTTTCCCCGTGACGACAGCGTGGGTGGTCATTCCCTGTACCCTGGAAAACTGGTCCATCAACCATGCCATCTCGCGGGGACCGGTCCCCATATCCGGTGCCGGAATATCGCGATCGGGTCCAAACACGTCGGCCATGGCTTGGGTATAGGCGCGCATTAATCTTTCAATCTCGCCTGCCGACATCTCCCGGGGATTGCAGGTCACTCCTCCTTTTGCCCCACCATACGGAATATCAACCACGGCGCATTTCCAGGTCATCCACGCGGCGAGCGCTTTTACCTCATCAAGGTTGACATGAGGGTCAAAACGAATACCTCCTTTGGAAGGTCCCAGGATTGTAGAATGTATAACCCGATAGCCTTCAAAAACTCTAATGCTTCCATCATCCATTGTAACGGGAAGGGAAACAATCACCTGGCGGGCCGGATTCTTCAGGACATTATAAATTTGCTCCTCCAACCCCAAGAGCTGTGAGGCTTTGTGAAATCTGGTCATCATTGCCTCGAACGGATTTTCTTTATCCTTAAGAGGTGCCGGTTCTATGTACGCCATACCTGAAATGAGATTGAGTCAAAATGAAAAAATATCCTTCGAAAACGGTTGCAAAGATAAAAAATAAGGTCATTGCTTTCCCTTTTCAAATAGAAACCATTTTAGAACTTATTATTTAGAAAGACAATTTGGGCCAATCGATATTCCTCCAAATTTCATTGTGACAGTCGGCCATTAGACGGTTTGGTGGTGCCGAGCAGTTTATCCAGGGAAAGCTCGCCAGCTCCATTGAATAGGAAAAAAATCGATCCGAAAAGCATCATTAATGCCTGAAAAGAATCGATAAATGAGGTACCCCAATGCACCATTAGAAGAGCAACCATAAAATTGATGATCATGATGATCGCCGCAGGTCGGATCAGCAGTCCAACAATATAAAGCGCCCCGCATATAAATTGGGCGTAGACGGAGATAATCGCCGCCGCCAATGGGTAAGCAAAATTTTGCTGCTCCAAAAAGACCTTGAATTCGATCATACGATCCCAACTGAATACATTATCCTGTGTACCATCAATAAGTCGCCAGCCGATGATCAGTCTCAAAAAAATAACGCCATAATCCTTCCGGCGTTCGAAGAATTGGTTAAGTCGAGCGTATAAGGTGGTACCCATTTGATCGAATATTAAGGTCAGAAGATTTCGAGATATGCAACGATAAAAGGTGCTGAAATATATAGCCCATCAAACCTGTCCAGAAATCCTCCATGACCGGGCAGACTGTTTCCGGAATCTTTAATCTCGATACTTCTTTTTAGCAGCGATTCAACCAAGTCTCCAAAAGTACCACCTATGACAACGATAACGCCAATCACCAGCCATTGCAGCTGCGTAAGTGTTTGGAAGTAGCGAGATAACCCGAACGCGAATATCATGGCGAGAAAAGCACCTCCGAAAAATCCTTCCCACGATTTCTTTGGGGAGATGCGTTCAAAAAGTTTTCGCTTTCCAAGGAATGTTCCGGCGAAATAGGCTCCCGTGTCACTCGCCCATAAGATGAGCAACAAACCTAAGATAATCTCAAAATTATAAACTCCTTCGTCATATACAGCTACGTTAGTGAGTGCGAATGGAACCGCAACATAAAAAATTCCCAACAGGTTGAACGCGATATTGGTAAACGGTTTGCGCTCGAATTTTTTATAAAGCTTTATCATGTAGACACAGGATACTATCGGGAAGATGAGGAAGTAAAACCGGTGAGAAATATCACCGCGTTCGATAAAAAATGAAAGCAGAAAAATCAGAGTTCCACAAAATGTTCCAAAGGTTTTCTGTGGAACGTGACCATCGAGGCCCACCAGCTTATAAAACTCCAACAAACTAAATAAACAAATGATGAAGAACACTAAGCAGTATAACCATTCACTGACGCAAACCGCCGTAATTATTCCGGCGGCTCCGAGCACTCCGGTGATAATACGTTGCGTGAGGTTATTATATTTTAAGATTGGCGATTTCACCAGTGCTCTGAATTTGTCAAAAAATTATTCATAAAAATCAGCAGGGCGGTTTTCCCTGATACTTTGATAATGCTTCCGAAAATAATATAATAGCCCGGCCGTTATAACAAGGTTCATTAATACGTAAGTTATTGGCGCTGCAGTATTGTCTTCTACATTTAGGTCTGTGATTTTGTGTTGATACAGATAGATCATGATAACGCCAAACGCGTTGTTAAAAAAATGAGCCACAATCGGAATCAACAAATTACCTGACCAGAAATATAAGTAGCCAAATAATCCGCCGAGCAAAAGCCGTGGAATGAAACCATAGAACTGAAAATGAATTGTGCTGAAGATAAAAGCGGACAACCAAATGGCGACATGAATATTACCGGACGCTCGCATTAATTCGTTTTGAAAAAGTCCCCGGAACACAACCTCTTCGCCAATTGCAGGAAGCACGGCAATAACAAGAAGACCAATGAGCACTTCCGAAGGGGTGGCAAAAGTTGTCATCACCTTGGTTAGATTAGTCGCCTGGCTCTCCGCATTTTTCGCCCATATTTCGAACTCTTTAAGAAATTCAGGGAATGTTGCGTTCATATTCCACTCTACGAGAGGCGAAATTGCTACTGTGAAG
>CAMLER010000140.1 GCA_946478915.1 uncultured Chryseolinea sp. | reverse complement strand
AAGAGTCTCTCAGGCAAGATGAGCTTATGTTGTCCGAGTCCCAATTTGGGCAACCCCAGGACTTGCTTCCAACCTCTTTTTTGTCTCTGTCCGGTTTACTTTTCCATTTTCCGTTCTCACAATAGTAGCATTCATAAGGATCTGTTTCGGAACATGGTATCGCGGTAGCTTTTCCCGAAGTGATGACATAACGCGTTCAACAGAGACCGGCAATGTGCCTTCAACTAGTAGAATAAGCTTTTCTCCGAACGTTGGGTCCGAAACACTCGACACTATAAACTCGTTCGATACTTGAATGTCACTGAGCACGTAACGTATGTCTGATTCAAGTTTCTCAGGAACTACTTTGATCCCACCTGTATTGATGACATTGTCGAATCGTCCAACCCATTTGAACTCATTGGAATTTCTTATTTCGACCATGTCGTTGGTTGTAACCTCTTCATCTTGAAATGGGGTTTTGATCAGCAGGCATCCTCGGTCATCGGTTTTTATACTAACCCCTGGTAACACCTTAAAGTATTCACTCATCAGAGTTCCGTTAAGTGACTGAAGAGCAATATGTGATACTGTTTCAGTCATTCCGTATGTTGCATATACCCGCGCACGTAGTCCGCTGACGATGGTCCGGGTCAGTTCGTTTAAGGGCGCCCCGCCGACGATAATATTCTTAATTACATTTAATCTATCCCGGGTATCTGAGTTAAGTATGTCCATCAGTTGGGATGGGACGAGCGCCACAAAATCCACGGGTAAATTGGGGAGAAGTTTCTCCAATGGATTCAATGATGGTTCAACCGCAAGCAATTTCAACCCTGTGACAAATGCGCGTACGACCATCATTTTTCCAGCTATGTAATTAGGGTCAAGACAGAGCAAAGCAGTGTCACCTGTTTTTAGGTCAAGCGCCTGTTGCGTCAAATTTGCGCTGGCCAACATCGCTGACCGGGTAATGGAGATTGGCTTTGGCGGCCCCGTCGAACCACTGGTTTGCTGTGTAAAGAAGTCCCGCTCACTGCACCATTCCCTGATAAAAAAAAATGCAGCAGACTCAAAGGGTGTGGAAGGAGATGCTGACTCATCCAAAATCCGCGTAAGTTCTACATCCCGCCCATTGAAATGAACCGTGTCAAATGGGTATTTCATGGTGAAAGATAGTGAGGAAAGGTGATCGGGTGGTGATCGGCGATCAGGTAATCTAAAGGTGATCGGTACCCGATTGCGATCAGATAGCGATCGGATCAATAGGCTAGCGCAATGGAGCATCGCCTTCGTTCGGACGCACCCTCACCCTCACTCTCACACCCCCACATACGGATAACGAATAACGAATAACGGATAACGGATAACGGACAACGGATAACGAATAACGGCTACGGAAACTTCGGATACTTCGACCAGTCAGGATCACGTTTTTCCAAAAAGGCATTCTTACCTTCTTTTGCTTCTTCACTTAAGTAATAGAGCAGAGTAGCATTACCCGCCAGTTCCTGAATACCTGCCTGACCATCAAGTTCGGCATTGAATGAACTCTTTAACATGCGCAACGCCAGGGGACTTTTCTTAAGGATCTTTTTTGCCCATTCTACATAGGTCTCTTCAAGTTTTTCGATGGGTACTACTTTATTCACAAGACCCATTTCAAGTGCTTCCTGAGCATTGTATTGATCGCATAGGTACCAGATTTCCCTTGCTTTCTTTTGACCGACTATTCTGGCCAGGTATGATGCCCCAAAACCGCCATCAAAGCTGCCCACCTTGGGACCGGTTTGACCGAACCGCGCATTTTCGGCGGCTATAGTCAAATCGCAGACGACGTGGAGAACATGACCTCCACCGATGGCCCAACCGGCCACGGCAGCAATAACCGGTTTGGGGATCGATCGGATCATCTTCTGCAAGTCGAGAACGTTTAGCCGTGGGGTTGCGTCTTCACCGACATATCCGCCGTGACCTCGCACACTTTGATCACCCCCGCTGCAAAATGCATTACCACCTTCACCGGTGATGATGATCACGCCAACATCTTTGTCCTCGCGACAAAAATTCATCGCGTCAATCATTTCATTCACCGTAAGTGGTGTGAAAGCATTGTGAACATGGGGTCGGTTGATGCTAATTCTGGCAATACCCTCGAACTTGTGAAAAAGGATTTCTTTGTATTCTATGACAGGCTTCCAGGGATATTTATAGTTCATAGCTGTTTCTAATTTGTTGTTTTAGATTTTCGAACTGTGTCTTATTCGTTGTGAGATCGCTTTCAAATTCGAGGACCTTCATCTTACCATCCGATTCGAAAAAATCACGGATAAGATTCTTTAGCTTCCGTTTATTGTCAAGTTTTAGATGCTCAATTCCAAACTCGTTACAAAGGGACTTAGCATTAAGCCGCTGATCTGTTATAAAATATTCTGCTGCTTCCGGCATCTCACCCGGACCATCGATCATTTTAAAAATAATTCCACCATGATTGTTTAACAGAACGACGCGAAGATTCGGGATCGGATAATTATGCCAAAAAGCGTTGCGGTCATAAAAAAAGGCCTGGTCCCCGGTGATCAGCACATGGAGTTGCTGACTCGTCATGGCATGACCAACTGCGGTGCTGGTGCAACCATCTATGCCGCTAGTGCCTCTGTTTGCAAATACTTTTACAAGGCGATGCGAAGCGTTTAAGCCCACGAAATTCGCATAGCGTACACTCATACTATTCGCGAGGTGAAGATTGCAATCAGGTGGCAGGTTTTGAACAATTTCATTGACAAGGTCCAACTCTCCAAAGTCTTTAGAACTGAAATAAGACTGCAATGTTCTCAACAACCTGCGTTCTTCGATCTCCCATAATTTGTGATAGTTGTTCTGCCTTTGATTTTCAAATGATTCGGTGTTGCTCATCGAGCTTAAAAAATCAAAAAACTTTTTCGGGCTGCACCGAATGATGTGGGTGACCTGCTGAAAGGTGTCGGCTACATCGCCGGATGCCTGGATATGCCAATGCTGCGACGGACTGTATTTTCTCAAAAAGAGTTTTAGGTTCTTTGAAATAGTTGACTGCCCAAATGTTATCAGCAGGTCCGGCTTTAAGGTTTGTAACACATCAGCCCCGGATTGTCCGATAAACAAATCTGCGTGACGGATCACTTTTTCTATTCGATGGAGATTGCTAATGATATCACCGACAATGGGAATGTTATGCGATTCGAGAAACTTAGAGAGTGAATCTGTGAGCCCGTCGTCCGAATCGAGTTGACCGGCTACGATAAGGACGTTGTGAAAAGAGGGCCAAAGATTCCTGATCTCATCTTTCTTTTCGCTGCCGAGGTCGGGGATAGGTGGGGTTTCTTCAATTACCCTCACCTCGTCCGAATAGGAAAACCGATCCGTCGATAGCGGATAGAGCGGCTCGCGAAAGGGCGCATTTATGTGAACTGGTCCGCGTGGTTCTTGTATTGCAAGGTTGATAGCTTCATTTACGATCCTGTTAATGGCCCAATTATTATCCGGATGTTCATATTCCTGTGGAAGCTGGTAGAATCGCTTTACGTGCTTACCAAATAATCCGGCCTGATAAATTGTTTGTCCATCAAGCTGGTCAATCCATTCAGTGGGCCGGTCGGCCGTGAGCACAATCAGGGGAGTTTTGCTGAAGTATGCTTCAGCAACGGCCGGCGCAAAATTATAGGCTGCGGTTCCTGAAGTACACACCAGTACTGCAGGTTGTTCGGAAGCCTGAGAGATTCCCAGAGCAATAAAAGCCGCGCTTCTTTCATCTGTGATTGTTTTGCATTGAATATCCGGGTGACGGGTGAATGCCAGCGTCAATGGCGCACAACGAGAGCCCGGGCAAAGCACTGCATATCTCAATCCTTTCTTCGCGCTCAGTGCTGCAATATCATATATGGATTGAAAACGACTCATGCTCAACCTGATGGTTATTTAATGACCTTAAGTAAGGTGTGAAACTTCAACTCCGTTTCGTCCCATTCCTTTTCAGGGATAGAATCCTGGGTAATGCCAGCCCCCGCGTACAGGATTAGTTTTTCCGGCATAACCTGGAGGCACCGTAAGTTTACGAATATATCAGTTCGGTTTTCGAAGTTCACCGGCCCAAGGTATCCGGAGTAAAATTGACGATCGTAGTTTTCATTCTTGCGAATGAATTCGAGCGCTGTGTCAAGGGGCTGGCCGCAGACGGCCGAGGTAGGATGCAGGAGTTGAAGCATCACGGATCCCAACGTTGGGAAATTTGTTGCCTTCATGTCTACGGTGAAGTCTGACTTAAGATGGATCAGGTTGCCAGCGACAACCGTTCGAGGACCGTGCTCGTCGTACTCCCGAAGACGGATTTTCTTGAAACAGCTGATGATGTAACGCTCAACGAGCGCCTGTTCTTCAATATCTTTTTGAGTCCATGCCACTGACTTGATATTAACGCCTTCGCTATACGCCTGCGTGCCGGCCAGGGCGGTGGTCCTGAAGATCCTTTTATCCTGAACAGAAACCAAAAGCTCAGGTGATGCACCCAACCAGGTCCCTTCATTAGGTAAGGTTACAAATGTTATCAATGCATTGCTGTAGAGAGCACACAATCTTTGAAATACGTTTACAACGTCGAATGTGGCACTTCGCTCGATAGTTTTCGTTCTGGAAAGAACGACTTTTTCAAACGCTTTCCGGTCGATTTCACTGACGGCCCGGTTAACCAGATCCAGGAAGTGATCGGTAGTAAGAGAATTTTCTCGTAACGGTTTACCTATATGCAATTTCTCGACTGCCGTCCTTGAAAAATCAACATTATCAAAAAGTTTGTCAGACAAATCCTTATCATCTGCTGAAGATTGATCAAGACTGCCATTCGAAAAGGAAAGCGCAAGATCGGCGCTGAGAAATATTCGGTCTGCCGATGCTTCAAAAGGCGCGAATAAGAAGCCCGCTTCAAGATCTTCAAAGGGTGCGCCCGAAGCCAGCCGCCTTGGATTTTTCGATAGGATCAAACGCGTTACACCATCGTTTGGCAATCTCCATATTGCCACGGCGTGTTTATTTTTTACTGCGTAGTTGATTAGTGCGTAAAAAAATTCAGTTTCAGTCAGTACCGGATTGGAAACAGAAGTCGATGTACCCATAGATCCCTATTTCTTTTTTTCCAGTATCGCCATAGTGATTCTGCTAATACAGATAAGTTCATTTGACTCATTTGTTATCCGTATTTCCCAGACATGTGTTTGTTTTCCAATATGTACAGGCTGGGTTCGACCCGTAACAAACCCGTTGCGGATGGATCTTATGTGATTTGCATTGATCTCAAGACCGACACAAAATCGCGAATCGTCTAAGCATAAGGTTGCAGCCACACTGCCCAACGTTTCAGCCAATGCAACTGATGCGCCACCGTGCAAAAGTCCCAGGGGTTGACGCGTTCTTTCATCTACAGGCATACGCGCGACAATAAAATCCTCGCCCAATTCCGTAAACTCAATGCCAAGCATTCCCGCAAGGGTATTATTTGACATCGCATTAAGTGCAGCCAGTGTTATGTTTTGCTGAAAAATTCCCATGAACTATTTGTCGTTTACACCATCGGACTCTATAGTAATTCCTTATTTTTGCGCCCAAAATTATCGAAAATTGAACAGCAAAAAAATCTACATCGTTCGTCACGGGCAAACCGATTTTAACCTGAAGAACATTGTGCAGGGGAGCGGTGTGGATAGCAGCCTGAATGAACGAGGAATTGCGCAGGCAAAAGCATTTTTCGAGCACTATAAGCATGTTGAGTTCGATAAAATCTATACCTCCACGCTGAAGCGAACAACTGAGACTGTAAAAAGCTTTTTAGATCTTGGTATTCCCAGTGAGTCTTTTGCTGGCCTAAATGAGATCAGTTGGGGAAACAAAGAAGGTTTTAAGATCACGCCGGAAGAAGATCAGTATTACCACTACATGCTCAAGCAGTGGCAACTTGGAAACACTTCGCTGAAAATTGAAGAGGGAGAAAGCCCCGATGACGTTGTCAGGAGAATGAAACCGGTTGTTGATTACATCATGAGCAGAACAGAAGAAAAAACCGTCCTGATTTGTATGCACGGTCGCGCTATCCGTATTTTGCTCTGTATTCTTCTCGATTACCCATTGAAGTCAATGGACATGTTCGAGCACGAAAACCTTTGTCTCTATTTGTTGGATTATACGGCCGGAAAGTTTACCATAGAATTACACAACGACGTTTCTCATTTGCGCTTTATCTGATCAAGTGCGGACTTTGCTTTGCTATCGATACTGTTCTTATACTCATGCTTGTTATACGTGAGTGCTTTGTTGAAATAATTTTTTGCTGCGATTTCTTCGCCCTCATCCAGAGCGATATAACCCAGTTGAAGACATGAGTTAGGAGCGAAATACCATGGCTGATCACCGGTAATTTCAATACTTTTGAGATAAAGCTCTTTCGCCGAGGTAATGTCATTCGTATAATGCGCAAGCCGTGCTTTCCTGTAAAAGTATTCCGCCCGATCACGGTCTGTGGGAATGTCTGAGTCTTGTATGGAATCGAATATTGCCCGGGCTCGCTCGTAATATCCACCATCCGTTGCATACCTGGCCCGGGTCAGCATCACATGCGGAAGCTCAGGTTCCGCGAGGCTTCTGGCGGCGTACTTGTCGGCTTCCGAAGCGTCTCTTCCTACGGTCCTGGCTACTTTAAAGGACGCATGCGCATCGTTGGCGTTTCCATTGAGCCAATAGCATAGTCCTATCTTATAGTAGGCATCCTTTATCCCATTTTGTCCGCGATAGTTATTAATGAACCATCGGTATGAAGAAATTGCCTCGAGGTATTTTCCCTTGTACAAATATAGTTCGCCTCTAAGGTAATGTGCCAGATGCAGCGATACACCCTCGGGCAGATTGTCAAGACTTTCAAGCATTTTGAGGGCATCATCGCTTTGCCTGTTTTTCCGTGCCAATGCACTTCCCAAAAAGAGCGCTAGCCTGTTCGTTGGTTGTTCGCGCAATACCTCTTCGATCTTTTCCAATCCGTCAGATGGCTGTTGTAGCAGGAATCCCTGTATTAACGCGTGGATCACTTTTGCTTCAAAAGCAAAAATTCCTTTCACGCGACCTAACTCTTCCAGACCGGTAGCAGTTGAACCTTCGATGCTAAGGAGACTAAGCACCCAATTATATTTTTGAGGTACCGAACCGATCACCACGTTTAATAGTCCGGATGTTTTATCTACCAGCTGAAAGCGTGGGAAGCGTTCTTTAATTAGCTGGACAGTCATGTAGGCTTGCCGAAGGTGTAATGCACCGTCGAATTCGTGTCCGAACTTCAGGTAGACGAAAGCCCATTGCGTTCGGATTTCTGCTTGTAATAGTAAATCCTCGGGTGAATTAAGTTTTGTTTTCCGCTCAAGCCGGCTGTTGAATAGCTCCTCGTAATCTGAAAATTTCTCTGCGTCCTCATTAATCAGCAACTCGAGGGTCTCCGCAAGGGAAACAACATAGTGATGCTGCGGCGTGGTGGGAGTGGGAATCAATTGATGAACCCGGTCAAAATCTAAGTTGAGTGCATGCGTGTAAGCTAGTTCCGTAATTTCATCAAACGTCCATCGTGGATCTTCAGCCGATATTGTGGCAATCGAAAGCAACAAAAAAAGGCAGACCAAAACGGCTGCCTTTTTTATATAGCGGGTAAAACGATTATTCAACTTTTTTTCTTCTGGTCGCCGGAGCTGCGACAACTTTTGCACTCTTAGGTTTGTCGCCTTCATCCAGGGAATCCATGTCGACATCCGCCAGGATACGGCCCGAATGCTCGTCAATAACAATCTTCTTTTTCTCCCTGATCTCAGCAATTTTCTGCGGAGGGATTACGATGTTACAACCTTCAGCTGCTCCGCGGACAACACGAACGACGGCCAATCCATTGGTCAGACTCTTGCGCAATCTTTCGTAATACTTAAGGAGTTTGTCTTCGATCTTTTTGGTGGCTTTGTCTCTTTCAGCTAACAGTCTTTTTTCCTCTTCGTGACTTTCGGCAAGGATGCCGTCGAGTTCTTTTTTCTTTGTTTCGAGGTGGTCGCCTCTTTCCTTGATCTGATTGTTGATCTTATCGATGTCGTCTTTCTTGGCGGTAATGCTGTCTTTTCCTTCTTTTATCTTTTTTTCGCAGATCTGGATTTCAAGCTCCTGAAGTTCGATTTCTTTGGTGATGGCGTCGAATTCGCGGTTGTTCCTAACGTTTTTTTGTTGCTCGGTGTATTTCTTGATTAATTTTTCAGCCTCCTTGATCCCTTCTTTGTGCTTTTTTATTGCTTCTTCTATTTCCTTTTGATCTGCCTCGTGTCTTGTTTGCCTTGTCTTATACCCCTCAATTTCATCTTCCAGATCCTGAACCTCATCGGGAAGGTCGCCTCTCAGCTTTTTTAGTTCGTCCAGCTTTGTGTCGATGAACTGTAATTTTACTAGTGCCTCGAGCTTCTGTGCAACTGATTGATTTTCCATTCGTTATATATAGCTTATTGGATTTGTTCGGGTTTTTGAAAAAATGATCGCAAAAGTATGAAATTTTTTCGTTAAAACCTGCATTAAAAGATCTTTGGTAAAAACCTCGCTTTCATAGTGCCCGATGTCGGCAATCAAGATCCTGTTATCGGCATCGAAAAACTCGTGATACTTCAGGTCCGCTGTAACAAAGGCATCTGCCCCCGCCTGTATGGCATTAGGCAACAGAAAGCTGCCAGCACCGCCGCAAACGGCAATTTTTTGAATGTTTTTGGGGACGGGAGCGGTGTGACGGATAACGCTCAAATTCATCTTGTTCTTTAAACTATTAAGGAACTGCAAAGGTTCCTCAGAAACTTCAAGGTCTCCGATCATTCCCGACCCAACGTACTGATTCTCATTGAGCAACGGGAGAAGATAATAAGCCACCTCTTCATATGGATGAGACGCCTTCAGCGCGCCAAGTATTTTATTTTTTAGGTGCCCGGGAAAGATCACCTCAACCCGGGTTTCGTTAACATACGTCTGCTTTTCATGTTCCCCGATATAGGGCGAGGTTGATTCAGTCGGCATAAACGTACCAACACCTTCACCGACCTGCCCCGCACCGGCCTCATAAAGCGCATCGGTCACCTGTGCTGCGTTCTCTCTTGGAATAAACGTGACAAGCTTATTGAGTGTATCGGTTTTGGGAGAAAGGACCTTGAGATTCTTTAAGCCGATTTTTTCGCAGATCATTCGGTTGACACCCGTGTGAACATTGTCCAGATTGGTATGAATTGCGTAAATGGAAATATCGTTTCTGATTGCCTTGATAACAGTGCGCTCGACATAATTGCTTCCTGTCAGTTTCCGCAGGCCTTTGAATACAATAGGATGATGGGCGACAATAAGATTGCAACCCTCTTTGATCGCCTCATCTACCACGGCTTCGGTACAGTCGAGCGACACCAGTAGTCCTTTTACTTTATCATTTTGATCACCTGTAATGAGCCCCGCGTTGTCGTAAGATTCCTGATAGCTGAGCGGCGCCCACTCCTCCAGATATCGGGTTACGTCTTTTATTTTTATACTTGCGTCCATGAATTCCTGCAATTTCAATGCTCAAGATAGAGCTTGAAAGTTAAGGTTCAAGGTGTATCATGACTTTACTGAGGATATTACTGTTTCCTTTTTCATTTATCTATTATGTGGTTACCGAGCTAAGGAACCGGATGTACGATCAGGGTCTGAAACCATCCGTGCGTTTCGAAATTCCTGTCATCAGCGTTGGGAACCTTTCTGTAGGAGGAACCGGCAAAACGCCGATGATCGAATACCTTATCCGATTGTTACAACCTCAATATCGCTTGGCGACCCTAAGCAGAGGATATGGAAGGAAATCTCGTGGTTTCCGAATTGCTGATTCAGACGATAGCGCCACTACCTT
>CAMLER010000139.1 GCA_946478915.1 uncultured Chryseolinea sp. | reverse complement strand
AAGCGTGGCCATAATAATTTCTAAATTTTATTTCGATCAACACCTGTTATCGAAGTGCGAAGGTTTGTTGATGAAGAACACCAACAAACGCGTAGCTGAATATTATCGATAAAAGAGATTAGCCTACCGATTCCAAAAGTTATAGACGGCAGCGACCACAACTCCGGTCGTCTACGTATTCTTAAAGCGCGAACCACCGATACGCGAAGCAATATTTGTTGCGCTGCCACTTCAACGTTGTACTTAAAATATTTTCTTTGAAATAGTATCTTATTCTAAGACGAACCATGTTAATATGGATTGCAATTCGTTAACTTGCATAGCTGGCCTCCTAAATAAATCCCATCATGAAAAATCACATTATTCCCGTTTTAGCGGTGGCTATAAGTTTAGTACACCTGCAAGTCTTTAGTCAAACAGAAAAGGACTCAACATTATTAGGCTTACCTGGAGATAACCTTGATCTATATGCTGTATTAGATCTATTCCAAAAATCAAAGACCATAGAGGAGTTTGAAAAATCGTTAAATCTTGAGGCTACAGGCGTCAATAACCTGGATTTAGATCTGGATAATAAGGTCGATTTTATAAAAGTTGTAACAAATAGTGATGGAGACGATTTTACATTTGTTCTTCAAGTTGCTGTCAGCAAAACTGAAACCCAGGATGTCGCAGTTATTTTAGTGTCAAAGGACGAAGCTAAAAAAATCACAATGCAAATTGTAGGTGATAGCGATTTGTATGGTAAAGATTACATTGTAGAACTCAAGGAGTCTAAAACTCCTGCCGTGACAGCTAACCCAGGGTACACAGGAAATGATACTGTCGTTGTCAGTGCGCCGGCTAAGACCACAGTTGTAGTGGTTGAATCTACACCCATTGTTCAATATGTTTATTCGCCTGCTTATGTTCCCTATCATCCCCCTTATTATTACGGATATTATCCGCCATATTTTGCAGCGTTTACCGTGATGGCGGTGGGTATGTACATAGGTCATCATTCCTATCACCACCATGGTTATGGGTATCATGGAAACACAACAATAATCCATAATAGCAACAATTTTAACAATTACAATAATTCGAGAAACAGATCAAATACTGTCAATCATCATAAAGCTAGCGGCAACTACAATAGGGGCAATTCGTCTGCAACACGTCCATCGACAACACCGGCAAGGGATCGGTCAGCTAACGCATCAACACGTCCCTCGCCGGGATCCTCAACGCGGCAATCAAACCGACCATCAGCAACTCAGTCTCCTGTAGTACGCCAGCCGGACGCATCATCACGTACAGACCGTCAGTCAACGGTGGGGTCAACATCATCTCGTTCGTCATCTGGATATTCGTCACAACATTCCAGGTCAGGTTCATCCGGGGCATCCCGCTATCGCAGTTCAGGAAGTTTCAAAGGAAGTGGTGGTTTTAGTGGCGGTGGATCCAGGGGAGCGGGCGGTAGAAGGCGTTAGCAGATAGCTTTAAATTTTGATGGTTGCGTGAACAGAAAACGTTCTTAATTTGCAAATTTATTAATTGGCAGATAGGAAGAAATTCAAATTCTGTTTACTGATGATCTTCTTTGTCGATAGGATCTAAAAATAACATTCCTTATTCAAGTGGCATGTCCGAAGCACTCATATCTCTTACAACGACATACTTTCCGTCTCTTTTTTCAAACAAAACCATATAGTTCCCTGTATTGATCTCGACATTAGTTGAGTCAACTAATTTGTAATAACCGATTTCAACAACCTGATGACCATCACTTGAAACGAAAACTTCATTGGTGGTAAATGAAATCTTATTTCCGTTAGTGGAAGATTCAATCCCTTCTTTCAAAAATTCTATAATTGCAGCCTTGCCTACAAGAGGAGGTTTATTTTGAGAAAAGGATATAGCATCCTCCGCATAGTAACCAATATTTTTAAGTTCTCCTGAATTATAGGTTGCAGCAAATTCATCTTCCTTTGTTTGGATCGCTTTTTTTAGTTCTACCTTGTCAATGGCAATTACTTTGTGTTCGTCCATCTTCGTGTTGCACGAAAACATTAATGTCATTACAGCTGGCACTATTAGGACCCGTACATCCTTTATTTTCTGGGTGGCACCAGCCACATCAAATTGTGAAGGGGTATTTAACCAAAGGCTAAAAAGCTTATATCCGATCGTTAGTATAACAGCCCCCAAGAACAATCCGAGGAAACCGTTGGCAATGAATCCTCCGATTGCTCCCAAAAAAACGACCAGCATAGGTGCTGGCGCGCCACGACCTAACAAGAGCGGTTTTAATATGTTATCCGATATAAGAGTAATGACTAACCAGATGGCAAGCAAAACAGCAGTTAAAGTATCCGTAGCGGAGAACATATAAATCATTACCGGAATCGCCACCGGACCTGCGCCGATCTGAATTATCGCAAAGAACAAGCTAGCTACTGTCCAAAGACCTGCATATGGAACTCCTGCAATAAAAAAACCTGTTCCAGCCATCACCGCTTGAATCACAGCAACACCCAAAATACCTTTTACAACACTGCGAACTGTAGTAACAATGGTGTCTGCAAAGGTTTCCCCATTTTTCCCGGCTAACTTTACAAAAATTCCAGTAGCTGCGTTTCCAACGGTAGCGGAGTACGCAAGTAATATACCGGCAATTATCATCGACACGACAAATTGCAGGATCCCTTTTCCAAACCCGGCCGCTGTCGAAAGCAACCAAGCGCCTACAACTTTTAACTGGTCGGAATACTTCACCACTGCAGATTGTAAATTCCCGGAAGCAAGCGACCAAAAATCAATAATAGGTTTCATAATTCTGGGCCAATTGTCAGTGCGTTCACCGGGAGGTGGAATGACAAGTCTTCCCTGATCATTAAGGTCGCGTAAATGACGCACTTCGTCAAGTGAAGCATCGAGCACCAGCCAACTAGGAATTACTAACACAGCCAGCATTAAAATGGTTAGTACCACGGCCGCCCAACTCCTCCGATTGCGGAAGATCACTATAAAAACACGGTACAATGGATAAATGGCAATTGCGATTACAGCGGCCCAAATCAAAATCAAAAAAAACGGTCGCAATATGGTTACACACCATCCCGCCAAGAAAAATAGAATGGCAAGCCGAATCATTGTATCCACTATTTTTTCGAAAGTGAATTCCGTACGGTTAATAAGAGGTTTATCTGATTCCATAGTTTCTTGTTAAAAGCTCCCGCACGTTTACGTGGATCTAATATTCGTTGGATTGTTTTCTACAATGAAAGATATAATGCCATCGATCATGAGGTCTCTTAAATTATCGAGAGAGATGCAGGGATATTGAGAAGGCCGATAGTGCCAAACAGTCAAGGCATTTCAACCTTTCGATTGTAAGTTGAATAAATTTAGATTATACAAATAGACGACGCCGTTTAATTCGGGAAGTGAATTGATCAACCGAGTCGTCATAAATTGAACGCTAACGTCTATTCGAAGTCATTACAAATACCGTAGTTTAAGTATTCGGCTGATACTATACATTATCGATTGAACGAATAATTATAATGTGACCGGAGATTTGAAATTACTAAAGTCCATGAAAGCAACCGGATGATATGGTGGGAATGTGTACGACGCCGCCACCGTCCGAAAGAAAAATATCACGGAAATGGACGTAGTGCTATGGCTTGTGAGAGGGGTGTATTAAAAGCTGCGTCATTAATAACCCGTAAAAAAATATGGAAAATCGAAGATTAAGGGAAGCGCGAGAACAAACAGCTCCCTGGAAAAAGTGGGGACCTTATTTAAGTGATCGTCAGTGGGGAACTGTCCGGGAGGACTATAGTGAGAACGGTGATGCATGGAATTTTTTCACCCATGATCATGCGCGATCGCGCGCATACCGTTGGGGTGAGGATGGTATTGCCGGGATCTCTGATGAGAAGCAGTTGCTTTGTTTTGCCTTGGCTTTTTGGAATGGCAATGACCCTATTCTTAAAGAGCGATTCTTTGGATTGACGAACGCTGAGGGTAATCATGGCGAAGACGTTAAGGAGTACTATTTCTACCTCGACAGTACGCCAACGCATTCCTATATGAAATGTCTTTACAAATATCCGCAGGCCGCGTATCCATACAGTGATCTTGTTCAAAAAAATGCTCAGCGTACACGTCAGCAGATGGAATATGAGTTGCTTGATACTGGCATCTTTGATCAAGACCGCTACTTTGACATTTTTATAGAGTACGCCAAAGCAGCACCTGAAGATATCCTGGTCAAGATCACCGCGATCAACAGGGGACCGGACACAGCAGAACTTCATATACTGCCCACACTCTGGTTCCGGAATGACTGGTCATCGTGGATAGCAGAGCCGCATAGAGCAGCCAGCAAGCCAAGTCTCGCTCAAGTCAATACCAAAGCAAACAACAGTATTGTAGAAGCTGCACATACAAAGCTGGGTAACTTTATTTTTTCCTGTGAAGGCACGGTACCGCTACTGTTTACCGAAAACGAAACCAATCATGAGCGGCTATTCCCAGGTGAGAAAAATGAAAGTCCTTTTGTCAAGGATGGGATTAATGATTTTATAATAAATGGATCTAAGGCCGCAGTCAACCCGGCAAAAAAGGGAACCAAAGTTGCGGCCCACTATCTTTTGTCAATAGAAGCAGGCAAAAGTTCAGAGGTATGCGTTAGACTTTCCAACGGTTCCAACGGTTCAAAGGGCAATGCTTTTGGAAAGCAATTTCATGAGACCTTTTCTGAAAGGATTCGTGAAGCCAATGACTTTTACAGGTCCGTAACACCTGCATCTGTGAGTAAAGATACAGCTGACGTGATGCGCCAGGCTATTGCCGGCATGCTTTGGAGCAAGCAGTATTTTTTCTTCGACGGTAACAGTTGGCTGGATGAACACAACTCTAATCCATTGCATACTGGTTACCGTAACTCCAGGAACTCGGATTGGTACCATATGCTCAATGAAGATATTATTTCGATGCCAGATAAATGGGAATATCCATGGTACGCGGCATGGGACTTGGCTTTTCATACGATACCCATCATGATCGTCGACCCAGACTTCGCCAAGGATCAATTGAAGCTCATGGTTCTGCATAGATATCTTCATCCCAGTGGCCAAATGCCAGCGTATGAATGGAACTTTAGTGATGTAAACCCGCCTGTCCACGCTTTTGCCACGCTGTTCCTGCATCGTACAGAGCAAGCGCTGAGCGGTCAACCTGACATCGATTTTCTTAAAAAGGCATTTAACAAACTCCTGCTGAATTTTACATGGTGGGTAAATCGCAAAGATAAGTTTGGTAAGAATGTGTTTGAGGGTGGCTTCCTCGGACTTGACAACATTGGTGTGTTCGACCGTAGCGCTCCACTTCCGACTGGCGGCCATCTCGAACAGGCAGACGGCACATCATGGATGGCATTGTTTAGCCAAAATATGCTGGAACTTGCAGTTGAACTGGCTGCATATGACAAAGTCTATGAGGAGATGGTGGTTAAATTCGTTGAGCATTTCTGTTATATCGCCTCTGCCATGAACCGAGCAGGTCAAGACGGTATGTGGGATGAGGAAGATGGATTTTATTACGATCTGCTGAGGTTACCGGATGGCAATGCCACGCGACTCAAGGTGCGTTCTTTAGTGGGGTTACTGCCACTATGTGCTACTACAATAATTGAGAGAAAACAGCGGGATGTGGTGCCCAGCGCAATGGCCGCGATAGAAGAACGCATGCGCCGGATGCCGCACCTAATGCAAACTATTCACCCTACCGGGCCGGGGCACTTAGGCGTAGCAGAACGGGGAATACTTGCTCTTGTTAATCCAGAGCGGCTTCGTCGCGTGCTCACGAAGATGCTTGACGAGAACGAATTCCTCGGTCCCTATGGAATTCGCTCTATCTCCAAATTTCACGAGCAAAATCCTTACGTTTTGCATGCCGGTGGTCAGGAGTATCGGGTGGGCTATTTGCCGGCTGAATCCGACACCGGAATGTTTGGTGGCAACTCGAACTGGAGAGGACCAGTGTGGTTTCCGATAAACACACTGATCATCCGGGCGCTTCAGGATTTCTATCTGTACCATGGTGATAACTTCAAGATCGAATGCCCGACCGGATCTGGTAACATGATGAACCTCTTTGAGGTCAGTAAGGAAATCGCTGACCGGTTGACGCGGATCTTCATTCGAGATGAAAATGGCCGGCGTCCAGTGTTCGGTGGGTCGGAGAAATTTCAGACAGATCCACATTGGTCTGACAACATTCTTTTTTACGAGTACTTCCATGGCGACAATGGTGCCGGGCTTGGGGCAAGTCACCAAACAGGTTGGACTGGTGTAGTTGCAAAGCTCATTCATCTTTATGGCTCGCTCGATCCCGACGAGGCTCTTGCAATTGGGAAGAAGGCTGCATTTGCTCCTGAATTCGAAACAATAAAAGTCGAAAACATAAGGAAAGAGACACTGGAAACGCTAAACTAAATGTCATGACACGGAGGGCGGGCACGAAGATAAAAACAAATCGACTGGAGGAACGACGCCTACAAGTGAAAGATATGAGCGTTGCAAATAAAGTGGATTCACCAAGTCCAATAACAATTCAAATTCGTGATTTAATTCAATGTCCTTGATATTTAACTTACACTTTTACACTATGTTAAAATTTAAAAAATCTTTGATAGCTATGGTTCTGCTGTTGCTCACGTCGCCTGTATTGTCGCAAACCAAACCTCCCTCGCCGAGTAAGGATTGTTATGGTGAATGGTACACAATATTCAGAGAGCGTGGTGCCAAACCGATTCCTGATGGAACACAGGAGATCATTATTTCGATCCGCAAAGACGGCTACAGTCAATGTTTTGTTGGAAAAGTCGATGTGGAAAATGGAAAACTGAAACTCCCTGTTTACATTGCCAAAGAGGATGGTACTTATGAAACGTTAGCAGATACTGGGTTGAAGCTTGATCCAACCTCTGTAGCGGCAAAGACGTCAGATGCAGCCATCGTTATTACGGATGGCATGAGCGTTACAGCATATACGACAGATCATGAAACTATAAAGTTATTTTTCTACAAATTTTTGAACGATAAACCAAAGAAAAATAAAGTTGCTGCTCCGGTTAGTGTATTGGTTAAAAATTAGTCATCATTAAATCCATAAAAGGTTCAAATAAAAAGTTTGAACCTTTTTTTATCCCATAATACTTCTCATAATTCTTTTTCTAAATCTTCTCAGCAAGTCTTCTGTATAGACGCCACCGTTTAATAAAACTTAGGAAATAGATTTTACTTTACCTCACAACAATTGCTGAGAACGCTTTCATCCGTAAATGGCTGACGGTTTTTTTATGCAGAAATACTCTTGGGGTTTGTTTGTAAGTAACCCGCGAAGTTCATGGAAGTCGCTAATGATTAATAACTCAAATAGATAATCTTTTCTAAACGTCATTTTTGAATCGCTTACACTATGAAACTTTATGGAAATACCGTCGGCCTACAAAATGTTTTACTGATTCTTTCCGTGGTACTTGTAGCTGCGTCCTGTAGAAAAAATAATGAGGCAGGAGGCATAGCGGCAGTTAAAGTGAACGTAGTGAAGGCGGTTGAAAATGATGTTCCACTTTACGAAGAATTTGTAGCACAGGTGTACGGCGAATCTGACGTAGACATTCGATCGAGGGTTGAGGGATGGGTAACTGCTGTCAATTTTAAAGAAGGTTCTCGTGTTAGAAAGGGTGACCAGCTTTATATTATCGATGATGCTCAATACCAAACTCGGGTGGACCGTGAAGCCAATGAGCTCGCGCGTGCTAAGACAGAGTTTGTTCGTGCACAAAATGAACTGGGGAGGGTTAAGCCTCTGACTGAACTTAACGCGCTCAGCCAAAAAGATCTTGACAACGCAGTCGCCGCGTTTGACGCAGCACAAGCACAAGTCCATGCTTCAGAGGCATCGCTTCGAAATGCCAGAATTGAATTTGGGTATACCCGCGTGTATGCACCATTTGATGGAATTGTTGGTATCTCTAACGTTAGGGTTGGTGACTATATAAGCCGCGCCGGGGCATCGTCCGTGCTCACCACGATTTCCAGTATCGATAACGTTAGAATTCGATTTCAAATTAGCGAGCGGGAATATTTGCGCATTGCCCGACTGACAAAAGAAGAATTGAATTCGGCTAAAAAAAATGTTCAACTTATTCTGGCCGACGGCTCATTGTATAGTGAAAGAGGAGAGGTCAACTTCGCCGATCGCGAAATCGATCCCAAAACAGGGACGTTAACTATAGAGGCACGTTTCCCCAATCCCCAAGAACTGTTGCGTCCCGGTTTATTTGTCAAAGCGCGCATTTTGTTAAGTACCTATCCGAACGCTGTACTGGTGCCGCAAAGATCGGTAGTTCAATTGCAAAACTTAGCACAAGTATTCACGGTAACAGATTCCAGCACCTTGAAAATAAACATTGTTGAAACGGGAGCAAAGATTGGAGACGCCTGGATAATAACGAAAGGTTTAAAGAAGGGAGAAAAGGTAGCGGTAATAGGAACAGCATCGTTGACGCCGGATTCAAAAATTGAAACTGTTGAAATGAAGTGGCCGGATGACGCTCAAAAGTCAATGATGACCAACTAGTTCAGAAAGTAATATCATGAGTGAATTTTTCATACGAAGGCCAATTGTAGCGATGGTAATTTCCATTCTGATGATCATAATGGGGTTGATCACCTTGACTACTATTCCCATTTCGAAGTATCCTGAAATTACTCCCCCTATGGTTCAGGTTACTACTCTGTTCAATGGTGCCAATGCGGTAAATGTGGAGCAGGCTGTAGCAACACCCATTGAACAGCAGGTTAATGGGGTAGAGGAGATGCTGTATATGAAATCTATTAATGCGGCAGATGGATCGTTGACCTTGCAGGTATCGTTTGAAGTTGGAACCGACCTTGATAATGCGAACATGCTCACTCAGAACCGGGTATCTCAGGCAAGCGCGAAAATGCCTAACGAAGTAAAAGCTTACGGCGTGACTACCAAGAAATCACTAGTGTTCCCGTTGATGTTGGTGTCGCTGTCGTCACCCGATTCAACATACGACGGTCTATTCCTGAACAACTACGCTAATATCAATATCGTCGATCAATTAAAACGGTTGAAAGGTGTCGGGGATGTGATACTATTTGGCGGGGCCGACTATTCCATGCGGGTTTGGCTCAAACCTGACCAACTCACGAAACTTAATCTTACTGTAACCGATGTGGCCAATGCGATAAAAAAGCAAAATGCGATTGCTCCAGGTGGAAAATTTGGTGCACAACCTTCACCGAAAGGAGTTGAGTATACATACAGCGTGTTGTTGCAGGAGCGTCTGGTTACAGAAGAAGAATTTGGGAATATCATCGTGAAGTCGGATGAAAGAGGTTCAATCATCCGCCTGAAAGATATAGCGCGACTTGAATTGGGGATGGAAAATTATAACTCATTTAGTCGTTTAAATGGTAAGCCGGCTAGCACGATCGTCGTATACCAGATGCCAGGCTCTAATGCTTTGGAAGTTGCCGACCTTGTCCAAAGCAATATGTCTGAATTGAGTTCACGTTTTCCTGAAGACTTGAAGTATGATATTTCACTAAATACCACACGAGCTGTGTCGGTAGGTATTGAGGAAATCATTCACACTCTTTTTGAGGCCGTTTTTCTTGTTATCGTGGTTGTGTTTTTATTCCTGCAAGATTGGCGGGCTACACTCATTCCCCTCTTGACCGTTCCTGTTTCGCTAATCGGAACGTTTATTATTTTTCCGTTGCTGGGTTTCTCGGTGAACGTCTTATCCCTGTTAGGGCTCGTACTCGCCATTGGTCTTGTGGTGGATGATGCCATTGTTGTCGTAGAAGCCGTTATGCACAACATTGAACATGGCATGAATCCAAAGGAAG
>CAMLER010000138.1 GCA_946478915.1 uncultured Chryseolinea sp. | reverse complement strand
TGTAGGATGTTTTGATTTGATGTGCATTACATATCTATATATGCAACAAGCCCGTAATATTTAACCATGTACACAGGTTGAATGCTATGGCCGGCATATCTGCAATTGTTATTCAAAGGTCATTTGCTGACAGACCAAATACTATGGGAAAAACCCGCTATTGGTCTAGAGAAAAATCAGGAAATCGACAGGTGTAAGTGTTGATGTACAAATGTGATATCACCAGGAGTATTGGTGTAATCTATAGGTAGTTCAATGCGGATCAGTGCTTCAACAGCAGGCTCTTCGTGCATTGCATCCTTTGAACCGGGAGAATTCCCGTGCTGATGACGCGATACCGCCGTTGTAACCTCGTAGCCCCACGGGATTTTTCCCGTATTGTTTGAAATCGGGCCCTCGCCATTTTCAGGCCGGTCTAATAAGGGTTATATTCAGTATCAAAAAAAATTAACCCATATTTTATGAAAACAAACGAAAGTGAGACCTTACCTGATGCAACAATTCCAGGTAACGAGCCGATCGTAGAAGAAACAAGAACGCGTATGGTTTTCTTTGGCCCGAATGAAATGATAGAGCGACTTGCCGGCCCAGACAAAAAAGAATTGGGTAAACCGGTGAATCGCAAAGAGATTAAAGAGATGGCCATAGCTTATGCAGACCGCGTAGTTTCATTTCCTGTGCTGGATCAGACTAAGGAACCATTAGTAGTTCTTATCAAAAAGGAAGAAATCAAAGAACTGATTAGGGATCCGGAGTGCACGCAAATAAAGGCAATGCTTGCAGTAGAAATCAACGACAAGACCCACTCACGTCACCAGACTTTCGTCCTTATGCCGTGCGATGATGAGGGAGCCGTTATCAAGTCTACCTCAGGCCAATCGGGCATGGAGAGATGGAAGATCGTCAGAAACGTCAAAAGTGTTACAAAATATGGTAGCACAGAATTCGGCGTAGAGCAATTTCTTACCAGCGATCTTCGCATTTAATTGATTGACTCCATTTATTATATACTGCCTGATTATAATTGCTTGTTTGGTTGCTTACCAACTGAACAAGCAATTTCTTCCACCTTATCTAAAATATCTTCAATATCTATTGCTTGTATCTCTGATTTTCGAGGTCAGCGATGAGGTCATGACGCATTTTGGAGTCAATACTCACCCGCTTGATCACCTTTATCAACCCCTTGAGCTCAGCTTACTATCGATAATCTATTTTTTTGCAATCGACGTCCGCCCTTTTCGTCAGGCTGTCAAGGTTACCATGCCAATTGCTCTTTTTACGATGCTGTTTTGGTCCGTCGGAATTGAAGGAATCTACAATGTTAATACGGGTAGCTTTCTTCTGGGGAGCATCATAGTGATAGTATACGCGATAGTCTACAAGTACCGTCTCTTTACACAGCCACCTACAAAAGAAAGCCTGCTTGTTAACCCATTTTTCTGGATCAACACAGCAAACTTATTTTTTTATTGCGGCACGTTCTTCCAAATGGGATTGCACGACTATATTCGTAAGAGCAATCCTACGCTGGCTGATGAGTTGTTTGTAATCAATCATGGCCTCAATTACGTACTGCATATTTTGTATCTAACAGGCTTTTTATGCAAGAGGATTTTCACGTTTTATTCATCGTTGTTATAGGGACTTTTCTGCTTATGCTGCTTGCTACGTTAATAGTAGCTTCTGTATTATTTTATAGGAGATCCCAACGCAAAAGTTCAAAAGCCATAGAAGATTTGAGAAATTCGGTACAAAAAGAAATTCTCCTGGCTGAGCTTGAAATAAAGGAAAACACGCTGAACACCATTGCGCAGGAGATACACGACAACATTGGTCAGGTTCTGTCTCTGGCAAAACTAAACCTGAGTAAAGTCTTGATTGCAGAGTCAGCAACGGATTATGATAAGGTTAATGCCACAAAAAATTTGATCGGGAAAGCAATACAGGATTTGCGCAATTTGTCAAAGACTCTTAATACAAGCTACATCGGTGATCATAGTCTGTCCCAGTTAGTCCTTATGGATGCCGAGTTGATAGAAAAAACCGGTGACTATAAGGTAGTTGCCAATGTTACTGGAGATGAAAAACAACTCGCAGTTCAGCATCAATTGATCATCTATCGCATTGTCCAGGAAGCCTTAAGTAATATCATCAAGCATGCGCAAGGAGATCGCATCGATATTTGGCTTAAATATTTTCCCGATTCATTCCAACTTGTTATAAAGGATAATGGCGTAGGTTTTGAGCATAGAGCTGTGTTTGCACCTCATCTAATTGGAAATGGGTCAGGACTTTACAACATGGAGAACAGAACAAGGCTGTTAGGCGGCACCTTTACATGCGAAAGCAAATTAGGCGAGGGAACGATTCTAACCGTACTTTTACCATTAAATTCTACAAGATGACAACAAAGAAAATAGGGGTGTGCCTTGTAGATGACCATAAATTGCTGAGAAAAGGTATGGTCGAAGTCATTGATGGATTTCAACAATACCGGGTCATAGGAGAGTGCAGCAACGGAAAAGAGTTTGTGGACATGATGAAATCAATTGAAGTTCCACAAATTGTGTTGCTCGATATCAATATGCCGCATATGGATGGATTCGAAACTGCAGCCTGGTTACATGAACACCATCCAACGGTCAGAGTAATCGCTCTTTCCATGTATGATGATGAAAAGTCAATTATTCGGATGATCAAGAACGGTGCCCGAGGTTATATTCTTAAGGACGCTGATCCTGCTGATTTGAGGAGAGCGTTTGATGATGTAATGAACAAGGGTTACTGCTACTCAGACCTTGTAAGCGGGGTTTTGATCCATAATCTTCATTACGAAAACGAACCGGCTCCAAATAGAGTAAACATAAACTTAAGAGAAATGGAATTCCTGAAGCTCGCCTGTACTGAAATGACCTATAAGGAAATTGCTGACCGCATGTGTCTCGCACCAAGAACTATTGATGGCTATCGCGAGGCGCTTTTTGAAAAACTTGGTGTAAAGAGTCGTGTGGGATTGGCGATGTATGCGATAAGAAATGGACTTGTGAAGATGGATTAGTAATAAGGGTTAATCCTACTTTGTCAACCTATGAATTATGGTAGATTCACCGGTTAGAAAAGAGTTAAAAAAAATGCTGGGTCACGACGACCACGAAGGAGCCACAAAGGTAACGACGAATGTACGGCAAGTCCGTCGTGGGCTTTGTGCATTCGTGGTGCACCCGATAGCCATCGGGTTTGTGACCCAACGACCTTGTAATCGACAAAGCAAATTATGCAACATGAAAGGAGGATTAATTAACTGAAGTAATTGTCAGCATGATCCCATTACTCGGATACCGCCTTCAATCCAACAATAGATCCAATCAACGTCGCAAGGAAGAACAGCCTCCAGAAAGTCACCGGATCTTTAAAAACAAGAATTCCCATCACTACCGTCCCCACAGCTCCGATGCCAGTCCACACCGCATATGCAGTACCAATCGGCAATGTTTGAGTGGCTTTAACCAACAATACCATACTGACTGTAAGTGCTATCAAGAAACCGCCGTACCACCAATACACATCGCTGCCCGTAGATTCTTTTGCTTTTGCTAAGCACGATGCAAATGCTACCTCAAATAACCCGGCTATCACCAATATAATCCAGTTCATGTTAAATTATTAAGAGGGTCAAAGTGAAAATAAATACACGACCTTTGCAATTTATGCGAGAGAATTTACGGACGGTTAGCTTGTCGCAAATTTAATTGCTAATTTTTTCCTCCAATCAGAACTGACTTACATCGGAAAAACGATGAAAAAGAAACGCAGAGAATTTTTGAAGACCGGCGGTATCACTTCTTTGGCTATAGCAAGTGGTGCCCTTTCGAATGTTTTTGGATCAACCCTTGAAAACTTAAATCCCATGGACTTTACCGCTTATCAATATGCAAACGCACCTGACCATAATTCAAGCATCATAGGCGCGTACGGAAAATGGGCAGCGGGCCTGACTGAAAATAAACTGCCGACTTTATCTTACAGAAGGCCCGAGGTCAGCGTGCTGAATGCTTGGAAAAAACAAGCTCGCGCTCGATTGACTGAACGGCTGGCCACTCCGGAAATTGGACAGACGCCAGCTCCGAAGATTCTAAAACAATATTCGTACGACGGCCTGCACATAGAAGAACTCAGTTGGAAGTTGCCTTACGGTCCTCCAACCAGCGCTATCTTATTAAAACCGCTGAACGCTAAGGGCAAACTTCCTGGTATTCTTGCGTTACATGACCACGGTGGGGCAAAATACTTTGGAACGAGAAAGATTACAAGGGTATCCGATAAGCTTCATCCATTGATTGCAGAGCATCAGAATAATTATTACGAAAACAGGGCATGGGCCAACGAGGTAGCTAAGCGCGGATATGTGGTGTTGGTATCGGATGCATTTCCATTCGCGAGCCGAAGGGTAATGTTGAAAGACATTGAGCCCGCATTCCTCCGTAACAACCTTACTGATAATGATCCTGAAAATTCGGATAATATACACGCATACAACGCCTGGGCTGCTGATCATGAACATATTCTCTCCAAATCTTTATATAGCGCCGGTACAACTTGGCCGGGAGTATTTTTTGCAGAGGATCAAAAAGCCCTTGATGTGCTCGCAAGCCGTTCGGATGTGGATGCAAATAATATCGGGTGCGGCGGACTTTCAGGCGGTGGTATGCGGACCGTATTCCTGGCTGGGCAGGATGACAGGATAAAGTGCGCAGTTTGTGTAGGATTCATGACCACCTGGAAAGATTTTGTGCTTCACAAAGCGTACACACATACCTGGATGACGTACGTTCCCATCCTTCCCAATGAGCTGGATTTTCCTGAGATCCTTGGCTTGCGTGTTCCACTACCTACGATGGTACTCAACGACATCGACGACCAACTATACACATTGGATGAAATGAAAAAGGCAGATGGTATATTGCAGGAGGTATTTGCAAAAGCCGGTGCCAAAGACCGCTATACAAGTTCCTACTATCCGGGTCTGCACAAATTTGATAAGAAGATGCAGTTGGATGCGTTCGACTGGTTTGACAAATGGCTGAAAACGTAGTGTGCGTGTGTCAGAACATTTGTTAATGGTTCGGAATATTATTCCTGCAAAAATATCTAGATTGTATCGCGAGCCGATGCGTAGAGTCGGCTTGTTATTACTTACAATAAAGTTTCAATAATGGGATTACGCGAGGATATTTTCAAACTTCACAAAATATAACATTACACTATAAGACACATAAAATGAAAACAACGCGCAGAGATTTCTTAAAGGTTTCAAGTCTTACCGGAATTGGTTTGGCCACTTCTGTTTCTGAAACCTACAGTGCTGTACGAGACAATGGCCGGAGCAGTGTCCAAAAATTTAATATGAGTGGCTATGCTGCTCCAAAACTCGAAACGGTGCGAATCGGATTTGTGGGATTGGGAAATCGGGGTCCGGGTGCGGTGAAGCGAATGTCACATATCGAAGGAGCAGTTATCAAAGCCCTCTGCGATATTCGACCAGAGCAAGTGAACGCTGTCAAAAAAGAATTCGAAGGAACTGCCCATAATCCGCAAGTCTTTACCGGAAGCGCCGACGAATGGAAAAAAATGTGCGAGCGTCCTGATATCGATCTGATCTACATTACTACGCCCTGGCACCTGCATGCACCTATGGCCGTATATGCGATGAATCAGGGAAAGCACGTCTGCATAGAGGTTCCGGCAGCGAAGACCGTAGAAGAATGCTGGCAGCTTGTGGAGACTTCGGAAAAGACAAAGAAGCATTGCATTATTCTGGAGAATTGTTGCTACGATTTTTTTGAGCTTCTCACGTTAAATATGATTCGGCAGGGCTTGTTCGGAGAAGTTATTCATGGCGAAGGTGCTTATATTCATACGTTGATCGACAGCAATTTTTCGAAAGATGGATATCATGATATGTGGCGCCTGAAGGAGAACTTGCGGAATGGAAACCTGTATCCCACGCATGGCTTGGGTCCTGTCGCACAGGCAATGGATATCAACAGGGGAGACAAGATGGATTACCTTGTGGCAATGTCAAGCAACGATTTTCAAATGAGTGCCATGGCAAAAGAGTTAGCCCAAAAGGATGATTTTTATAAACCTTACGCTAACAAAACTTTCCGCGGTAACATGAACACCACAACCATTCGGACAAGCAAAGGGCGCACGATCATGTTACAACATGACGTCACATCGCCTAATGTGTACTCCCGTATTCATAAAATTAATGGTACGAAGGGTTCCTGTCTAAAGTACCCACAACCCGGTAAGATTGCGTTCGGACATGAAGGCTGGGTAGGAGAGGAGGAAATGAAGAACCTCGAGGCGAAATACGCAGTTCCGATCGTAACTAAAGTCGGTGAGATGGCAAAAAAGGTTGGCGGACACGGTGGGATGGATTTCCTGATGGACTGGCGAACTATAGATTGCCTTCGCAACGGTCTTCCTGTCGACATGGACGTGTATGATGCCGCCGCATGGAGTGCGATTGCCCCGCTGAGCGAAAAGTCGGTGGCTAACCGGTCTAATTCTGTCGACATTCCCGACTTTACGAAAGGAGCGTGGAAGACAAATACACCAGTCGATATTTCCCTACAAAAAGGTGGCACAACAAAAGTTGTCATGTAGTGAGGGATCGGTAATCGGTTCGCTCGATTGAAGTTCAGCAATACAATGGTCGAGCGCTCACCATGGATAACGGTAATCGGTGGTAATCGGTATTCGGTTGGTATTCGGTAATCGGTAGGTAATCGGTGCGCCCGAGGTAAGTTCATCGGTCTTCGATCGAGCGCTTACCACAATTAACTAATAACTAATAACTATTCACCGATATCGGTCGGCTTGAGCTAAGTTCATTTTTTGATGGAAGCGAACGGACCGTATTTATGTTGCTCTTCGGGGAATGAATCGGCGTAGGGTCCGAACGGGTGGTCATAAGGCTTTTTGGAAATATCAGGCCAATCCTGGCTGAAGGATTTGTGTGGGCGTGGCATTGAATTCACAAAAGCTGCAACGTCCCATGCTTCTTCATCTGTGAGCACCGGGTTATCAAAAGTCGCACCATTTGGCATATTTGCTTTCACAAATCCCGCGAAACGCGAAAGTCTGTACAAGCCTGCTGCTGTATTATAACTTTGGTCTCCCCATAAAGGAGGGTACTTCCATTGAGATCCATCATCAGTTTTTACACCCTGTCCGTCCTGACCGTGGCAGAGTGCACAATATTCTTTAAAGACGAGTTTTCCTTTTTCCGGAGAAGCTGCACGATCCAGCAAGGGAACCTCCAAGAGGCCCACTCCGGAGGGAGAAACTCCCTTCTCGACATCCTTTCCAACCCAGGAGATATACGCAATGAATGCTTTAAGTTCACGGCTATCATCCTTTAATGGTTCACCGTTCAGACTTCGCTCGATGCAATCATTTACTCTTTTTTTGATATCCTCAACAGTTCCTGAGCGCGCCCTGAAACGGGGATAGGTAGATGAAACGGCACTATAATTATTCCCAAATATTTTTTTGCCCGCTTTCAAATGACAATTCTGACAATTCATTCCGTTCGATGTTTGAGTGATCGTACCATTGGGACCAAGGTAGATCGCGGTATTCGCCACCAGCTCACGACCAAAGCGAATGAGATCACCTTCTTCGGTCAAAGGGATGGCTGTCGAATCGGGGGGCATCCAATCCATTTTACGAACGGGTAAACTGACCGGGGACGATTGATGACCTTTTGGTTTTGCGGATGCAATACCCTTTGGAAAATTGGGCAAAATGGTGACCAGCGTTACCATGCCAACTACAATTAAAAGAAGAATTGCAAGGCATCGGTACGAGTATTGAACGATTCGAAGGAATTGATTATCCCGATTCATCCTGCAGCCTAATGGTGTGCTTCTTTAATATATCCCCAACCTTCGCCCTGCTTTGTTACAATCTCCATTATCGCGTCGGGAACCACTATTACACCCGGTATAAGTTGACTCTTGTCAATATTTTGTCGTTTCATTGTTTCCGCGCAGACCGCAAACGCAACATTTTTATTTGCGCTGACCGATTGAATTGCGTCGGAGACCGTCGACTGATCTTTCAGCAGCATTGAAATGGCGCCGCCGTAAACGACAACCTCAAAATTTGAATTAGCATACGCTGACGACATTCCCTTGACATGCCGGAGCACCGCCTGATGCGTGAGTGAATCTTTGCTAGTAACGTCAAAAAGAATTTTCACGGGCTTGGTTTGGGCGCCGGATACCGTTGCAATACCTGCAAGCAAGAATATGAATACAATATTTTTCATGACAATTATAGTTGGAATAGTAGAAGTCTGAAAAAACCGGAGAGCTCATGGCTCTCCGGTCTGTATTGTTATCCGCCGGCGTAACAGTAACCACAGCCATTCTCCTGAGCGCGTCCGACTGCCCAAACTCCGGAGGGCACCACCTGTACACCCGGCAGCAATCCGCTAACCCAATCCTTCTTTACTTCCTCAGGATTCTGGTTGAGGGATTTGGCAACCATCCCGCTATAAACTGTCAAGGCAAGATCACATACGCAGAACATTGCACCCCTCGACTGCAGCTTCTTTACACCTTCAATTACTGGCAAAGGGAAATCGGCTCCCTGCGGTTCATAAAATGGATTTCTCAAAGCCGCGGCTTTGGTGTTGTTATCATCAATTTTAAATACTTCTCCGAATTTATACTTGTCCCACAACCGGTCTTCCATGGCGATGGGAATTCCATTATGTCTTAAGACGACAAGTGCTGTAACATCAGTATCGGGAGACCCGGTTTGGTTGTTGGTTTGGTAATAAACCCACGACCAGATGATAGGAAATCCGGCGTGTGGTTCAGGCGCATCGTAAATGATACGATGTTTACCTTTGATCTTTTTCATCCACGCTTCCGCATCGTTAACCAATGCCGGGTCAGCGGGTTTTGCAAAAGATGAGCTGGAAATGCCCGCGAGCAAAGTAGCTGCGCTGGCCGTGAGAGTTCCTACGAACTCTCTGCGGGTAGGAAGATGATCGTTCGGGTTCATTTTATTTGGATTTTAGAATTTGGATAGTTTCGGATTGACAAGTGCAAAGTAATATCACGTTGGACCATAAGTTTGGTCAGCCACGTGACCAAGTATATATTTCATGTCCAAAGATCCTTTTTTAATACCTTAATGGCACTCCCAGTTTACCATGATATTTAGGATTATCAAATACAACCCAAGCATGCCGCACGTGCAGCGCCTTCAATGAGTTCCCGGAGGCTTTTAAAGAGTTAGTCCTCGACGCTCTGCCGGGAAAGACTATTCGATACCTTTTTTGCTTTTGTTTCCAGGTTATTGGATAGGCGAACGCAAATTTTGGTAAAAGGAACAGATAGTTCGATGTTGCTTAGTCAAAAAAATGGTTACACTCGTCGGTGAAAATGCTGCACCTGAATTTTCGACCCACAATCGCAAGCCCTTGCATTTAATTAATGCTGAGGTCACTGGAAATACCTTCGCCTTCCGCCCTTGTTGTGTTCTTCACCAACAAGCGCACCCACTACGCGGCCGGATATTTTCTATCGTTATTACTCCAATCGGTTCAGCCCTCCCAATCGTTTATTAAGAGCATTTCGATCGGCCGGTGACTTTGCCAGCTCAATAGCTTTCATAAAATTTAATTTCGCTTTCTCGTTATCGACGTCGGTGTAAAGCTCACCGAGCAACGCAAAATAAAATTGATTGTCGCGAAGATTCAATTTTTCAGCTTCCACCAGCGCCGCTTTCTTCCCATAAACTTTTGAAAAGGCGTAGGTCCGATTAAGTGCGGCGGAGGGTAAATATTCCAGCTGCAGTAATTGGTTGTAAAGCTGCAAGATGTTTTCCCACTTGTCTTTCGAATCTTTGGATTGACAAT
>CAMLER010000137.1 GCA_946478915.1 uncultured Chryseolinea sp. | reverse complement strand
ATCACTAGCTCACGCAGTTTTGCCGGATTGTCAATTGTTTGATAGTCAGCCGACCTTGAAGCGAAATTCTGGACAGCACCCACGGCTTCCCTATCCGCAGAAGGTTCCTGATTAAACATCGAAAGCTGCCCACCGCTTGGAGCTGGCCGCGGGGTCTCGGCAGGATCACCAAAAGCACGCCCCATAATGGATTTGAATTCCAGATCGATAAATATCGGTTTGAGTTTATCCGGATCAGGTCCGCGATACTTTAGGAGATCCTCGTTGAATTCAATCGGAACATCAGTTATAATCCGCGCCAGCCGCTTGGAAAGGATTGCCTGTTCGCCATATTGAAGCACGAGTTCCTTTTGTTTTCCTTTCAGGTCGCCGGCATGTGCAACAATGTTTTCAACACTTCCATATTGTTTTAGTAGTGCAGCTGCAGTTTTCGGTCCGAATCCAGGAATTCCTGGAATGTTGTCGGAGGAGTCTCCCTGAAGTCCAAGCATATCCACAACCTGGGAGACATCGGAAATATCCCATTTTTCACAAACCTCCTTTACACCCAATACGTCAACAGCGTTCCCCATGTATGCGGGTTTGTAAAGGAACACGCACTCATTTACCAATTGCCCGAAGTCCTTATCGGGCGTCATCATGTAGACTTCAAAACCTTTTGTGCATGCTTCGGTCGCGATGGTACCAATGATGTCATCGGCCTCATAGCCGTCCATTTCCAGGATAGGTATGTTAAAACCGTGTATGATCTCTTTAACCTTGGGGATTCCAAACCTTATATCCTCTGGTACTTCCTGCCGGGTGGCTTTGTATTCTTTAAAGATCTCATCTCTGAAAGTCTTTGCCGCTGTGTCAAAAGCTATACCGATGTGTGTAGGTTTTTGTTTCTGCAATACCTCCAGCAATGTATTCGTAAAACCGAAGGGCACAGAGACATTCATGCCTTTGGAATTAATTCTCGGGGTTTTCGTGAATGCGAAATGGGCTCGATAGATCAATGCATATGCATCCAGCAAAAAAAGTTTTTTGTCCGGTTTACTCATGCTGCAAAGTATTGTACAATTCGAAAAGAATCCAATGGTTCACATGAAGGATTATTCTAATTTTAGGAGAAACATTAGCATTCGCATATGAATCGACTTTTTGCATCTGCTTTATTTATTCTTATTCCCTTTGCTATCCCTGTTGCACTGGTCCAGCATGCGGAACAGGATCAAGCAATTACAAAACTCTTAGATGAAACCAACCGAAAAATTGACAAAGCGGTAGTGGCAAAGGATATGGAATTCCTGAAAAAGCATTACGGGGATGATTTTGTCTTTACACATGGCACGGGCCTGATAGACTCAAAGAGTAGCTGGCTGGAAAGCATACGGAAAAGCAAAGGATATGCATCGCGTGAGCATGACTCGACAGTTGTTGAACTACATAAAGACATTGCCATTATTTTCGGGAAACTTACCGTCGGCCGTTTAACACCTGCCAACGACGGAACATCGAGATATAGTCTCCGCTACGTTCGCGTATTTGCACTTCGCAAAAATACCTGGGAGATGATTTCTCATCGGACTACGTCCGAGTGGCACCACAACTAATTCTCATGTTCAAGGTTCAAAGTTTGAGGTTCGGCTCTTTCCCAGAGTTGAACACTCCTAGGTTGCGAAACTTGGAACCTTGAACTTGAAACCTCAAAACTATTCCACATACAACACTAACCCCTTCAAATATTCTCCTTCAGGATGAAATATTGAAACCGGATGGTCTGGTGCTTGTGACAGATGATGCAACACCTTAATATTCCGTCCTGCATGAATTGCAGCAGAGACAACAGTGTCATAAAAAAGTTGTTTGTCTACAACCTGCGAGCATGAAAATGTAAATATGATCCCGCCCGGGCGAATCACCTTCATGGCCTGTGTATTCAACCGTTGATATCCTTTTATTGCCTGATGCCTTGCATCCCGATGCTTGGCAAACGCAGGTGGATCGAGTACGATGACGTCAAATTCATCATCCTTGTCTTTCAAAAATTCAAATACATCTTCCGCATAACAAGGATTTTGCAGCAAGTCGAATCCGTTTACTTCAATATTGCTACGCGTCAGCGCTATCGCCTTTTCGGAACTATCAACAGAATGAACCGATATTGCCTTTGCAGCGAGAGCATAGACCGAAAATCCTCCCGAATAGCAGAATGTATTAAGAACCTTTTTGCCTTGCGAATAATGGCCAAGTAATTGTCTGTTATCCCGCTGATCCAGGAAGAACCCGGTCTTTTGTCCCTCCTCCCAATCAACAAAAAACTTGTTACCATTTTCCTCCACAAGGTGAGGCACTGCGCTCATGCCGTATAGATACTCTTCTTCGAAATTTTCACGCTGCCGCCCTGGCAGACTTGCCTGACTTTTATAGTATACGGATTTTAACTCACTACCAAGAACTTGTACAAGACCATCCGCAATTTTTTGACGATCTGTATGCATACCTACAGAATGAGCCTGTACAATAGCTATACCGTTGTAGTAGTCAACTATTAGGCCGGGCAATCCGTCTCCTTCGCCATGCACGAGACGGAAACAATTCGTTTGTTCATTAGGAAGACCAAGGCACTTCCTTAGGCTCAAAGCCTTTTCAAATTTTCCTGTCCAAAAATTTTCGCTAGGGAGTTGACCAAATGACAATATCCGTACAGTAATACTTCCCTTTTGGTAATGTCCGGATCCCAACAATTCATTTTTTGAGCTCAGTACCTGTACCCAACATCCGTCGGTTAGGTCTCCCTGGATCGAATGAATTGCTCCGGAAAAGACCCAGGGATGAAAACGCTGAATCGAATATTCCTTTCCTTTCTTAAGAATGATTTTTCCCTGCATGTAGACTATATTCAACAGGTAAAAGTATTAAAAAACGGATGGTGCTTCTGGATTATGCGTGACGAGAGAGAGAAAACCAAATAATACTTCCGATAAAAAGCAGGATCCAAACAATTAATAGTAGTTGCAATCTGCGTAGCGTTCGCCTCGCAGGATCATTGTCAGGTCCAGGATCAGATGAATAATTTTCCCCCATCTACAAAGAGTACCAATAGTATACTTTTCAGACCTCAATAAGGTTGTATCCAGACTGGCCAAAAATGATGGTTGGAGAAGCAAAATACCGAAGAAAGGGTTACCATAAGCCCTGTAAAACGGTTGCCAAAAGAACCGGCTAAATCGTTTTTTTACATATGATATATTTAAAATGAACCTAAATCCGAAAGTTTTCGTAGTTAGAATAGTTTAAGAAAAAAAAGACAAGTGACGAGGCGGACTCTGACAAAATTTCTTTCAAAAGGTGATCTGCGCGGTTTTTGCTGTCTGAGTTTTTACCGAATCTGTTTAACAAATTTCAATTACGTATGAAAAGATTTGCAACATTTTTTCTCGCGGCGGTGCTCGGAAGTGCGAGTACCATTGCAACCTACCAATGGATTGACAAAGAAAAGGATGAGCCGGCCACGGTCGAACATTTGACTGGAGTACCGGCTTCTAAAGTGGCATATAAGGTGGATGAAAACGGGGATGTTGTGCCCCTCGATTTTACAACTGCAGCCGAAAAAGTGATGCCCGCAGTTGTACACATTCGTTCCACCCAGCAGGCGCAACAACGCCAGGAGAGTACACAGTATATGGATCCGTTCAGAGATTTCTTTGGACCTCGGGGACCACAGGGACCTAGCCAAAGTTCAGGTTCGGGTGTGATCATAAATTCGGATGGCTATATTGTCACCAACAATCACGTTGTTCAAGATGCCGATGTAGTGGAGGTTATGTTATACGATAACAGAAATTACAAGGCAGACGTTATTGGAATTGATCCCGACACTGATATCGCAGTAATCAAAATTGAACAAAAAGGTCTTCCCTATTTATCTTTTGTTGATTCAGATAAAGCTAAGATTGGCGAATGGGTACTCGCTGTCGGAAATCCTTTCAACCTGAATTCAACAGTCACTGCAGGTATCATCAGCGCAAAAGGCAGGAACATCAACATTTTAAACAGGAATACTGAGAATGGTAACACCGCTATCGAGAGCTTTATCCAGACGGATGCAGCCATTAACCCTGGCAACAGCGGTGGAGCTCTGGTGGAATTGAACGGCGGATTGCTTGGAATAAACACAGCGATTGCAAGTCCGACGGGTGCCTATTCAGGATATGGTTTTGCTGTACCTTCGAATATCGTCAGCAAGGTTGTTGAAGATATTGTAAAATACGGCGTGGTGCAACGCGGTTGGCTGGGCGTAACTATAGGAAGTGTAAATAGCCAGTTGGCAAAGGAATACAATCTGGAGGTAAGTGAAGGCGCTTATATTTCCGGATTTGCTTCAAACAGTTCAGCAAAAGATGCTGGTATAAAAGAGGGGGATGTGGTCATCAAGATCGACGAAACTCCTATCAGGACCAGCGCGGGGCTCATCGAATACATTGGCCGTCATCGCCCAGGCGATAAGGTCAACATGCTCGTTAACCGAAAAGGTAAGGAACTGGTAATTCCAGTAGAGTTGAAAAGCCGCGACGGTAAGACAGGTCCTATAAAACCGGAAGTACGCAACGCGGTAGCTAATCTGGGACTCGTTCTAGAAGAAGTAGACTCAAAAGTTTTGAGCAGATTAGAACTGAAGAACGGCGTGCGTGTTAAAGAACTTGGCAATGGACGATTGTCAAAATATACGGACATCCGCGAAGGTTTTATCATCACCAAGATAAATGACGTGGCGGTAAAGTCTGTTAAAGAAGTGAACAATATATTGGAAAAGAAGAAAGAAGGCGAAATGGTAATTCTCTCGGGTACTTATGAAGATTTCCCACGAGAATTCAACTACGCGTTTAGAATGTAAATGCACTATAGAATTTATGAGGAGACTATTTAGAAAGGGCGAACGTGTTCGCAGCAAGATTGATGGAAAGGTGATGGAAGTGTTAAAGTACATCAAAAACAATTTTGTCGAAGTCAAATGGTTCGATATGGAAGCAAAGGAGATTCGAACCAATAAGATTAAAGAGGACAAGCTCTCCAGAGCGGCCTAATAACATTAAGGTTATCCTGGAATTCAGGATAACCTTAATTTCCTTCCATAGATATGCTAAATTTGCAGTTAGCCAGATAAAATACTGTTATCAAAAAATTTGAAATCCCAGCCTATTACCGGTCGTCGCTGACTGGAAAGATCAAAGACTACAGACGGTCGAAGGACTTGCGCAAGCAGGATTTTAGTCCCACTGAGTTGGACTTTGGACCCGTCCGTTTTTACATCGCACGTCATTTTGGATTTTGCTATGGCGTTGAAAATGCAATCGAAATAAGCTATAAGGCTTTGGAAGAAAATCCGGATCGGCGGGTTTTTTTACTTAGTCAGATGATACATAATCAGGAAGTAAATAACGATCTGCTGGGAAGAGGTATTCGTTTCATCATGGATACAGACGGCCGACAATATATTCCATGGTCAGATTTACATCCCGAAGACATTGTTATCATTCCTGCGTTCGGCACCACCGTTGAAATCGAACAAATTTTGTTGGATAAAGGTCTGGAAGTACAAAAATACAATACCACCTGTCCCTTTGTCGAAAAGGTTTGGAACCGTTCCGAAAAACTTAGCCTCGAAAATTATACGATCCTAATTCACGGCAAGCCCAATCATGAAGAGACCAGGGCAACATTTTCGCATAGTGCGCAGCGTGGGCCCTCCCTTGTGCTGCGCGATATGGACGACGCAATGTACTTAGGCGATTTTATTATGGGCAAGAAAACAAAGTCAGAGCTACTTCAGGTTTTTGAAGGAAAGTATACGACAGGTTTTGATCCGGACCGCGATCTTCTAAGAGTTGGTGTAGTGAACCAGACCACGATGCTTGCAACAGAGACGCAGGCTATTGCCGACTACCTTCGGGGTGTTATGATCAATAAATACGGTACAGATAACATTGCGAAACATTTTGCAGATACGCGCGATACCTTGTGTTACGCAACCAACGATAACCAGGACGCTACCTATGAGCTATTGAAGACAAATGCTGATCTGGCATTGGTGGTAGGCGGCTATAACAGCTCCAATACCTCGCATATCGTTGAATTATGCGAACGAAAGTTCCCAACCTATTTTATCAATTCAGATAACGAAATAAAGTCCAGGAACGAAATTCATCATTTCAATTATCACGAAAAAAAGAAGATAATCACAATGAATTACATTCCTGAACGGGAGGTCGTAAAGATTGTTCTCACCAGTGGAGCTTCATGTCCTGATACCCTGGTCGACAGGGTGCTCCTTAAAGTTCGTTCCTTCTTCGACAATCCTAAGACCGTGGAGGATTTATTAACGGAATTCGAGAAAAATTAGGCTACAGCCTTCTTACTACGAGCCTCGTCTACTTTTTTGCCATTTTTATGCTCACCCAAAATGATAACATCTTTGGTATTTTCGTATTGTCTGGCCGCTTGCATCATTGCTTCTTTCGTGTCACGGATAACAATAATGCCTGATTTTGCGCCTTTGTTGCGTAATTCCAGGTAAAATCCATCTTTCTTTTTCTTCGGTAATACTGGAGGTCTTCCCATGATTGTAGTTTGTTTTAAAGATTTGAGGCCCAATTCTGTTGGCCACATCAGCTAAACCAGAAATTGTACGGTTTAGTTCGGCGCCGCAAGATGGCGAAATTTTCCCGGTAATCCTTGAAATATTTGATGCTGAGGCCATTTTGGCAAATAATTTTATGACCTCCCCTGTTAATACCCTGTATGAAATTGGATTAATTTTCATACTTATGCCCACGCTTTAAATTATGACGAAATTTTTTACCCTTTTGCTATCAACAGCCATTACAACGTGTGTTTTCGGGCAAGATGGAAACAATAATGGTGCTGACACGGCGAAAATCCTTAATGAAGTAGTGATTCAGGCCTATGCCTATAAAAGGCCGGCTTCCGAAGTTCCTGCGGCGGTTGCGGTTGTGTCTGAGAAAGAATTTGAAAGGTTCAGCAATACTTCCATTCTTCCAGCTGCCAATACAATTCCCGGTGTTCGTATGGAGGAAAGATCCCCTGGAAGCTATCGTTTCTCGATCCGCGGCAGCCTGCTCCGGTCACCTTTTGGTGTCAGAAATGTAAAAGTTTACTGGAACAATTTGCCGTTTACCGATGGAGGCGGAAACACCTATTTAAACTTGCTGGATTTCAGCTCCTTAGGTGGCATGGAAATCATCAAGGGCCCGGGAGGCAGCCTGTATGGTGCAGGAACGGGCGGCGTTCTGTTACTGCAAAGTCCCGTATCCCGCGAAACAAAGCTGGATGCCGCCTTAATTGTGGGGTCTTACAATCTTAGACGGTTCAACCTGTCAGGCGAAATTCATCAATCGAAATCACACTTCAAGATCGGTTATGCACGCCAAAGCTCATCTGGATACCGGGAACAAACCGGCATGGAGCGCGATGCACTACATGCCGATATGAACTTTGTTTTGAATTCACGGCATAAGCTTTCTGCTACCATTCTTTACACAGACTTGTTTTATGAAACTCCAGGCGGACTGAACAAAGCTCAGTATGATGCCAATCCTGTACAAGCCAGACCACCTTCACCGGCAACCAGAGGAGCTGTTGAGCAACAAGCGGCGGTAACAAATAAAACGGGATATCTTGGGTTCTCGGACGATTATCAATGGAATGATTCCTGGTCGACTCAAACGGGTATTTATGGTTCATTGAGCGATTTTGAAAATCCGACTATTCGCAATTGGGAAATCCGGGATGAGCAAAACTTTGGACTGCGAACCCAGACGGAATACGTGTTTGAAAAGCAATTGAAAGGCAAGATCACTTTCGGAGGTGAATACCAATATTTTAATTCTCCAATAACAGTTTACGGCAATAGTTATGGAGTGATTGATACAGTTCAAACGGATGATAAACTAAAATCGCGTCTGTTTCTGTTTTTTGGTCAGGCCGAATTAAATCTCGGTTCAGATTTCTTCCTAACGGTTGGGGCAAGCGCAAATTTTCTCAAATACAAGTTCACGACATTAGAACCACAACCTGTAATACAACAAACCCGGACGTTTGATCCGGTGGTATCGCCACGCCTTGCATTGTTGAAGAAGTTCAACTCGGTATCCGTTTATGCTAGTGTCAGCCAGGGCTTTTCACCTCCCTCCCTGGCGGAGGTAAGGCCATCTGCAGGAACATATAACAACAGTCTGAATTCCGAGCGCGGCCTGAACTATGAAGTCGGCTTTCGTGGCAAGCTCGCCAACGGCCAATTGCGTTACGATGTAACAGCATATGATTTCAGATTGGATGAAACAATTGTCATACAACGCACTTCGGATGGCGCCGAATATTTCGTCAACGCCGGAAAGACGTCTCAGCAAGGCCTGGAAGCAACGATTTCATATCAACCAAATCTTAACTCGGAATCTTTCGATCTTTCTTTGTGGACGAGTTACACGTATAATCACTATCGCTTTAAAGATTATGAGAATGATGGAAACGACTTTTCCGGAAATCGACTGACCGGGGTTGCACCCACCATTGCATTGTGGGGAATGGATCTTGGGTATAGAGGGTTTTACCTGAATGCAACAGCAAATTATACCGATGCATTGCCTCTTAACGATGCTAATTCTGTTTACGCCTCTGAATATTTTCTTTTGGGCGGACGGCTGGGATACAAGAGTGCAATAGGGGCGAACATTCGCTTCGATATCTTTGCAGGCATAGACAACGCACTGGATAAGCGCTACAGTCTTGGGAACGATTTAAATGCCATCGGAGGAAGATACTATAATGCCGCACCCCCACGAAATTACTATATCGGTTTAAGGATCACTCCTACGTTTGCTCGCGGGAACTAATATGATTTCACGAATACCATCAGACGTACTGACCGGTATCGAAGAAATGCTTGGTATCGAGCCGGCATCCATCCAAAAATTTTCGTTCGCCAGCGGGGGTTGCATTAACAATGGCGGCAAGCTTACAACTACCAAAGGGGTTTACTTCATCAAATGGAATGATGTAAGCCTATTCCCGCACATGTTCGAGGCAGAAAGTCGTGGTCTCAATTTATTGGGTAGGGAAAACGCAATTCGTATACCAGCTGTAATTGGCTATGGAGAAAAAGACGCTCACCAATTTCTTTTGCTCGAATATATTGACCAGGGGAGACGGTCTGAAAAATATTGGAAACACCTTGGTATCAGACTTGCAAGTCTTCACCGCGCCACGAATAATTCGTTTGGTCTGGATCACGATAACTACATTGGCTCCTTAAAACAAATTAACAACCAGCAATCCACCTGGGTCGAATTTTTCATTCAGCAGCGATTAAATGTGCAATTGAAACTCGCAGTGGATAGTGGCTTGTCGAAATCCAGCTGGATAAAGCAGTTTCAGTCGTTATACAAGAAGTTGCCATCTCTCCTTCCCGACGAAAAGCCATCGCTGATACATGGCGACTTGTGGAGCGGAAATTTAATAACGGATGAAAAAGGTGAACCATGCTTGATTGACCCGGCCGTATATTACGGGAGTCGGGAGGCGGACCTGGCGATGACAAAACTATTCGGTGGCTTTGCTGACGAGTTTTACAGCGTTTACGAAGAAGATTCTAAGCTTGGTCAACAATACCATCAGCGATTGGACATTTATAATCTTTATCCGCTGCTTGTACATGTAAATTTGTTCGGAGGGTCGTATATCGGATCCGTTGACGCGATACTGCGAAAGTTTGCATAGTTGACTTTCCACCGATCACAATGATCATAGCATATTCTATCCGGCGAAATTACCATCTGCCCTGGTCAACTATAAAAGCTTCTTCTTCAGATCTTCCGTAATCATTTCAGCATGCACGCGCGAATTCTCGATAAACCATTTGTTGGTTTTTAATCCTCCACATACAACCCCCGCGAGATATAAATTTTTCACA
>CAMLER010000136.1 GCA_946478915.1 uncultured Chryseolinea sp. | reverse complement strand
ATACTTTGTCATGTAATCACGTATTAAAAAAAAAGGCTTAGTCCGTGCTAAGCCTCTCTATTCCCTTTCCCCGGAGTGTTAGCGCACGTCAGATATTGCCATACCTTCGTACACGAAAGCAACCAACATCCAAACAACAAATATCATTGGTAATAAGATCGACCAGAATAGGATCTTTACTTCATACTTCAAGTGCATAAATTCCAGCACGATATAGCCGGCCTTGACGATGGTAAGAGCCACGAAAAGAAACGTTTTAGCAGGTCCATGGGACATCGTAAAAGCAATCACGAATTCTACTGCTGTTACAATACCAAGAATACCAGCCACGGTCCAGAGTTTCTTAATCTTTTCCTTGTTTGGCGGCAACACATTTACGTGTACATTTTCGTCCGAATGATCCATGACTTATGAAGTTACAATTATAAATTTCTTTTAATTAAACCAGATAGAAGAAGGTGAACACAAATACCCACACGAGGTCTACAAAGTGCCAGTACAGACCGACTTTCTCAACCATTTCGTAGTGGCCTCTGCGTTGGTATACACCGGTAACTGTGTTGTAATAGATGAGGAAATTCAGGCATACACCACTGAATACGTGGAAGCCGTGAAAACCCGTTATAAAAAAGAAGAACGCTGCAAAATCCGGAGGACCATATTGATTGTGAGTAAGGTTGGCTCCGAAGAAAGTTGTTCCCTCGGCAACTGCGGAACCCGACTCAGTACCGGCAATGAAGTGTGCCCATTCCCACGCCTGGCAGGATAAGAAAGCAAGACCACCAAGAATTGTCCATAGCATCCATTTTTCCACAGCCTTGCGATCCATTCTATGTCCGGCTTCAACAGCCAGTACCATGGTAACACTGCTCATGATGAGGATAAAAGTCATGATACCTACGAACACGAGAGGAAGCTCGACGCCATGAAGGAATGGCACCGCTTCAAACACCTTTTCAGGGATAGGCCAATAGTTTTGGGAAAAAACAAAATCCTCAACGGCACCTGTATACGCGTCGTGCGAAGAACGCACTAACCCGTATGTGATAAGAAGCGCTGAAAATGTGAATGCATCTGATAATAGGAAAAACCACATCATGAGCTTGCCATAGCTGGCGCCCATGGGTGATACTCCCCCATCCCAAATGCTTTTCCCTGAAGGTACTACTGGAGTAGTCGAGGTGCTTGCCATAATCTTCTATTATGCGTTAGACTTTTATCGGTACAAGAGTAAAAATAGAAACAAATATAACCAAAGTGCATCCAAAAAATGCCAATAGGTAGCGCACATTTCCACGCGCAAAAGGTTATTTGAATGTGACTTCAATCTAAAGATGGATGCCATAACAATGGCAAGAAATATCACACCGCCAATAATATGAAGTCCATGGAGGCCAGAGATGATATACACAAACGAACCCGATGGATTTCCGACAAGATGTATCTTATTGTCAACCATTTGGCCCCATGCCATAAACTGACCCACCAGAAACGCAATACCCAGTACAAGTGTAAGCGCAATGGCAAGTTTAGCAGCTTCAATATTGTTTTTCTTTATTGAAATATAGGTCCAATGCATTGTTGCGCTGCTGACCAGTATGATTCCGGTTGTGACAAAAAACAAACTCGGCAACTCGAAAACGAGCCAGTTGCCGTCTGACTGCCGTACAAGATAGGCACTGGTCATGGCAGCAAAGACCATTACTACCGTAACAATAAAAAGCCACAACGCAAACTTTTTCGGATGCATCGATAATGGCTTCTTCGCTTCTTCTACAATTCTTATGTCTGTAGCCATACTTCTTAATTTTTCTTCCCCTCTTTCAAACTTTATCCAATAAATATGCAATCTGCACCACGGGTAGGTACACAAATGAACCGAACATGATCTTAAGTGCTGATCTTCTGTCACCTTCGCGCATCAACGAAAATGTTTGAGCAAAAAACAACACTCCGCATACCGTGACGATCACCGCCGAATTAAGTCCCGTAATACCGAACGTAGCGGGGAGCAACCCGAGCGGGATGAGAAACATGGTATAGATCATTATTTGTACTGCAGTGCTTAAATCCTTCTTGCCTCCAGAAGGCAGTAGTTTGAATCCTGCTTTCTTATAGTCGTCATCCGATACCCAGGCGATGGCCCAGAAGTGTGGAAACTGCCAGATAAACTGAATTCCAAAAATGATAAGCGCTTCGTGAGATATCCCACCCGTTGCAGCGACCCATCCCAGGAGAGGCGGGAGCGCACCGGGAATAGCGCCAACAAAAACTGCAACTGGCCCGACGCGTTTCAAAGGTGTGTACACAAATCCGTACAGAATCAATGATACGATCGAAAGAATGGTAGTAAGGACATTTGTGTAGATCAGCAGCATCGAGACAGCAACCAAAAAGCAAACAACCGCAAAAACAGTCGCTTCATTTACGGTAACGCGATCAGTAGGCAATGGGCGATTCATGGTCCGGTTCATCAACCGGTCGAGGTCCTTTTCAATGATTTGATTGATGATCACAGAAGCACCCGATAAAAGAAATCCACCAACGAACAGCATCCCCAGGGTAAACCAGTTTGTGTCAGGCGATGCCAGCACATAACCGAAGGCGCACGAAAAAGCGACCAAAAAGGATAATCTGAATTTTAGAAGTTCACAATAAGCGCGGATTTTAGCCACGACAAAATCCGAACCTGTCAAATCATTTATATTAGCTGCGATCATTTTACTACCACGGTCCCGGCTGTCGGGTTTAACCTCAATAAAAACGCGAACTGTACTCCAAACGTCACCGTTGCCACCAACAAGTGCAATGGCTGCAGGAACGCTGGGAAATCAAAATAGGCCATGCCAAGACCTGTCAAAATTGTTCCCAAAATTAACAGTATTAGGGTAAGTGCGAAAGCTTTTGAACCATCAGTTTTGTACAATCTGACGATTAATCCCACGTGTAGAATCAATACTATCCAGGAAAATGACCGATGTAAAATAAACTCATCCTGAATATTTGCGATCCATTCTTTTCTCGGCCAGGAATTCGACACCTGATCTACCGCTTCACGCAGCTGTGTGCCTAATAATATCTGTACTAGCAACACACCCATGCACGCAACCAGCCACCAGAATCCAAGCGATGATTCAATGTCTTCCTCGTAAGTGCTTTGATGGACCAGGTAAACCAGCAATCCAACAATAACTAATGCCAGGAACATGTGTACCGTAATCGTCCACGGCGTTAAGTTGGTAGATACAACAAAGGACCCTATCCATCCCTGGAATCCCACCAGCAAAAATGTAAAACCTGAGACAATCGTGAGTTTTACATCGGTTTTTCTGAACCGAAGCGACACTACAAAGACAGCGAAAATCAGAAAGCCAATGATTACGCCAACAACTCGATTGATATATTCAATCAAAGTTTTGGTAGGGTTAAAATCACCTTCCTGAAGTACGTTTGGATCGTTAAGGATACGGTCACCGGTTTCCTTCATCCCAAGCGTTGTAAGATACTTCGCAAACCGGATGTTCTTTTTTTCGCGATGTGCCGCATATATCTCTTTGTAATTCGAGGGGAGATCAGAAACTGACGTTGGAGGAATCCATTGTCCGAAGCATTTTGGCCAGTCCGGGCATCCCATACCTGACCCAGTACTCCTTACAATTCCTCCCACCAGAATAAGGACATATACAGCAATCAGTGTGGATATGGTGAGCCTTCTAAATGAACGCATCTGATATGCTGATTAGGCCATTATTATGAGATGGTGAGGTTCATCAATAGAACCTCACCCTTGTCAGGAGCTCTAGTGCTTATTCCCTTCAACAACAATTTTTCCGTCGCCGTTTGATGTCTCGAGTTTTATCAACTCGTTCTCGCTTGGCAGATTAGATTCGGGAGTTTCAGAGAATGGAATATGTTGAGGAATATAATCTTCTTTCGAACCCGGCTTGCTGTAGTCATATGGCCAGCGATATACGGAGGGAATTTCACCCACCCAGTTTCCGTGGCCCGGATTTCGTGGCGTGGTCCATTCAAGCGTGGTGGAACCCCACGGATTGGCTGGAGCAAGACGTCCTCTGAACATGCTGTAGAAAAAGTTAAAGAGGAAAATGAACTGTGCAGCAAGCGTTAGAATTGCCGCAGTACTCACAAGCATGTTCAAATCTGTAAAACCGCTGAAGGTTTCAAAATTCGTCCAGGAATAATAACGTCTTGGAAATCCGGCAATCCCAATATAGTGCATAGGGAAGAACACCATGTATACACCAACAAATGTCAACCAGAAATGTATCGACCCAAGGGTGTTGTTCATCATCCTGCCGAACATCTTGGGAAACCAGTGATAAATACCAGCCAACATTCCGAAGAATGCCGCGCTACCCATCACAAGGTGAAAGTGTGCAACAATGAAATAGGTATCGTGTAGTTGAATATCGATCGCGGCATTTCCGACGAATATACCGGTGATACCGCCCGAAAGAAAGTATGAAACCATCCCAATAGCGAATAACATTCCAGGCGTAAACCGAATATTACCTTGCCAGAGGGTTGTAACATAGTTAAATATTTTCACTGCAGACGGGACTGCAATGATAAGGGTCAAAAGCATAAAGATCGATCCGAGGAACGGATTCATTCCCGTAACAAACATATGATGTGCCCAGACTACGAATGACAAGATCGCGATGAAAAGCAACGACCCGATCATCGCTTTATAACCAAAAATCGGTTTGCGTGCATTCGTAGCAATAATTTCGGAAGTCAATCCAAGCGCAGGAAGAATTACGATATATACTTCCGGGTGCCCCAGGAACCAGAACAAATGCTGAAACAGAATCGGACTTCCCCCATCGTGCGCTAACGCTTCACCGCCAATATAAATGTCAGACAAGTAAAAGCTCGTCCCAAAACTCCGGTCGAAAATCAACAAAAGCACCGCTGCGAATAATACTGGGAAAGAAAGCAGACCAATGATTGCTGTAAAGAAAATTGCCCAGATGGTAAGAGGCATTTTCGTAAACGACATGCCTTTGGTGCGCAGGTTGATAATGGTAGCAATATAATTGATACCGCCAAGCAGAGAGCTCACGATAAACAACGCCATGGATACCAGCCACAGCGTCATTCCGAGGCCAGAGCCTTTGATAGCTTCAGGCAAAGCACTCAACGGAGGGTATATGGTCCATCCTCCCGAAGCAGGACCGGTGGAGAGGAACAATGACGTAAACATGATTACACTGGAAACAAAAAAGAACCAGTACGAAAGCATATTCAAAAAGCCGGAGGCCATATCGCGCGCACCGATTTGCAGAGGAATGAGGAAATTGGCAAAGGTGCCAGTCAATCCTGCTGTAAGCACAAAAAACACCATGATAGTACCGTGCATGGTCACAAGCGCAAGGTAAAATTCAGGATCGAGTTTGCCTTCGGGTGTAATCCAAGTTCCAAGAATTGGCTGAAGCCATTCAAGATTCATATTGGGAAAACCCAACTGCAGGCGGAAGATCACAGAGAGGATACCACCGATCAGGGCCCATAAAATACCCGTGATCATGAATTGTTTACCAATTACTTTATGGTCCTCGCTGAAAATATATTTTGTCCAAAAATTCCCTTCATGATGCTCATGCTCATGGTCATCGTGATGGTGAACGTCGGGGTGAATGTGTATGTCGGTCGTTGCCATGTCGGTTAGTAATCTTTAATGCTACTGATCAATTGCCTCTGCCACTGTTGATCCAGGATCTTGCTGCAATCCTGCATTGATCATTGCGGCCTCTCTCAACGCTTGGGGTACCTTGTCAAGGTAGTCAGGGTTCTGTTTCAACCAGGCTTCCTGGGAAGCCTTCCATCGTTCGTATGCTGCTTCTTCTTCAACGACAACAGCCATCTTCATAGAAAAATGGCCTCGCCCACAAATTTCTGTGCACGCCAGCTCATAGTTGAAATTCGGGTTGCCCGTTTCATCGCGCATCTGCTGTGTTGTCTTCGTTACAATAAATTTGAATTGGGTCGGCATACCGGGCACAGCATCCATTTTTACCCGAAAATGAGGCAGGAATACGCTATGCAATACATCTTTGGCGCGTATCTTTAATAATATTTCTTTGTTCACCGGCAAATGCAGCTCGAGCGATTTGAAATCATCAAACGAATTCTTATCACTAAGATCGAGACCAAATTCATTCACGTCATCGATGAGCTTATAGTTGTTTTTTCCCAGGGCACCATCTTTCACGCCGGGATAACGAGCGGTCCACGCAAACTGCTGGCCAATAACTTCTATAAGTTCAGCCTCTTCCGAAGCCGGGGCTGTGATATCATTCCAGGCGCGCAAACCTGTGAAAATCAAAATCGCAAGAACAACAGCCGGAATGATTGTCCAGGATAATTCCAGGTAATGGTTATCGGGATAGTATTTTGCTTTTCGACCTTCGCGATATTGATACTTGTAAATAAACACAAACATCACGATACTGATGATTACAAATGCTGCTACGGATATAGCCATCGTTATCCAAAACAGCGTATCCGTCCAGCTTCCATGCTCGGAAGCAACAGGCAAATTATAGCTGTCGAAGTATACGATCGAATACCAGAAAAACAGACCAAGACCAAGGACCATAAATACGATGAACAGTGCAGCATTTACCTGGTTCGCAGTTCCCGGCTTTTCATCCCTTTTACCTTTCGCGATCGTGATCAGGCTACTAACCCTGAAAATCATATACAGGATCGCCAGGATCAGAACTACACCAAGGACTATTATCAAACTCATCATATCAGTTTTTCTATAAGATTAAATGTGGTGATGAAGACTTTCCTGAAGCATTGGGTCATTCTTGCCGAACAAAGGCATTTTTGCCAAGTTGGGGAGGACGACCAAAAGAAATGCGGCCATAAAAATGAATGCTAATCCGATTTCAATAAAACCGACACCTCCCTGTTCTTTCATTACACCTGGCGTTACCATGTTGAAGAAATCAAACCAATGGCCTACGATGATGATGGGACAAACAACCTTCAGCATCGACATCTGACGTTTAGCATCCCTTGTCATCAGTAACAAAAATGGCAGAACAAAATTCAATATCAGTGAAAGATAAAATATCCAGCTGTAGGGACTGGTCTTCATCCTTTCAACGAAGTAAATGGTTTCTTCAGGAATATGAGCGTAATAGATGAGAAGGAACTGGCTAAACCAGATGTAGGTCCAGAAGATTGAGAATGCGAACATGAATTTGCCCAAATCGTGCAAGTGGTTCGAATTGACAATCTTCAAATATCCCGCTTCTTTTAAATACACCGCCACGATAGTAATAACAGCGAGTCCGGTTACCCACCAGCTGGCGAAAACATACCAACCGAACATAGTACTAAACCAGTGCGTGTCAATGCTCATTACCCAATCCCAGGCAGCGATCGAAGAACTGATTCCAAAAAATATGAGGAACAAGGTTGACAAAACGACATTCTTATGCCAGAACGAAGTGCTCGACTCCAGATCTTCAGCTAGCATATTTTTGCGGATCATAATGAAGAACCAGTACCAAACGCCAAAAAACAGAACCATGCGGAGCAGGAAGAACACTGGGAATGTCCCGCCGGCAAGGGGCCAGAAAAAGAAAGGTCCTTTCTTGCTGATGATAGGATCATACGTTGGATTTACCGCGCCGTTGGTCAGTGTTTCTCCGTAGAGATAGCTGTGTGTCCAATGAAAGATATCATGGTTGGTCAATGCCCAAAGCAAAAGCATCAATATTCCGGCGATAGGAATCCAGGTTCCCATTGCAAGGCCTATTCTTTTTACACCTACAGACCAACCGGCTTGTGCTGCGTATTGGATGGCTACAAAAAACAATCCGATGATCCCTATGCCAGCAAAGAATACATTGTTCATCCACAACGAAGTAACAATACGTTTTAGCCATGCAGGCTTGCCCTCTCCATGGCCTGCATCCTCAACACCCGCCTGACTGGTTGCCGCGTGCTGTTGTGCACTGGCGACAAGATCGGCTGACTGAACAGCGGCATGTCCACCACTTCCAGCTTCGTGATGACCACCTGATGACATTGCCAAGAGAACGCCGATGATAAACAGCGCGACGCCTACACCAAGAAGGATAAAGAGCTTTTTCCTGGTCTCCGCCCTGTACACATAATTTTCGTCCGTAATTACGACTTGATGAGCCATTGTTATATCGTTATCCGTTTATCGGTTGTCTTTCGTTTCCTTACTTCTGAAGCGTCTTCACATACTTCGCGATCTTCCACCGATCCTCCGCTGTGATCTGCGAACCATGCGGCCACATCAATCCTTTACCGTAAGTGATCACGTGAAAAATATGGCCTTCGCTAATATTCTTTAGTGCGTCGCCCTTTAGATTCGCCACACCATTGTAAGTACCTTTTTGAACTTGTCCGCGACCGGGCTCTTCGACTGTAACACCAGCAGCCACTTTGCCATCACCGGTTCCGGTGGCACCATGGCAATGCTCACAATATATGTCGTATAATACCTTCCCGCCCGCAATCATGGCTGCCGAAGAGTCAAGCGGATTTTTGATGGTCGCCGCTTTCACAAGATCATCCTTTTCGACGCGATATGGAAGCCAGCCGTTGTGGTTTCTGCTCACCGTATTCGCCGGAGGCATGCGCATATTCATTGCGTGAGGATTCCACTGGTTTGAGTTGTAGAACTCGGCGTGACCATCACCGTATTCAATCGAGGTCAACCAACGACCCGCATCCTTGTCGGTGATCTGGGTATAGGGATCATAAGGTACCGAATGATACATATTCGGCGCATACTCTGTACCCTGTCGGTCACCGCTTGCGCCACAGGAAGCAAGCAGTACAGTAGTTATTAATGCCAGGAATATGTTTGTTGCAATGCGCATAATTGATATCCTCTGATTAGTCAAAATTCTTTTCATTCACTTCCGATGCACCAGCGCCTTTTAAAATGCTGGCTATTTCATCTTTTGTTTTCCCTTTGTTCAGCGCAAGGTCTATCGCCATAATGTGTTTGTCTTCGGTGCTGCGCAAATCGAATTGCCGCGGCCATGCGTAGGGCTTAAGTCCGCTAACAATAAGAAAAGTACCTACCATTCCCAAAGACGCAAGCAACACCGTGAGCTCAAATGTCACCGGAATGAAGGGAGGCAGCGAGATAAAATTCTTGCCACCGATAATCATAGGCCAATCAACGCCGAGCATCCACATTTGCATGATCAACGCGAGAGATGTACCCAGTAATCCAAACAAAAATGCTGCAACGGGCAGGCGGGTACGTTTGTATCCCAACTCCTGATCCAGCCCGTGAACCGGGAAAGGAGAAAACACCTCGTGTATCTTTACTCCGTTTTCTCTTACTTTTCGTACGCCGTTAAGCACGAGAACCTCGTCATCAAATACGCCTACCAAAAAGTTTTTATCTGCGTCCATTTTATTATGGTTTTGAGCTTACGTTCACGTGGTGGTGAGCGCTATCGCTTGTAGTTTTTTCAGAGTCTGATTTAACAATACTTTTTACTTCGGCCATGTTGATCACCGGGAAGAATTTGGCAAACAACAGGAACGCTGCAAAGAAAAATCCGAATGTAAACAGGTATTCACCGATGTCATACATGGTCGGATGAAACATTGTCCAACTCGAAGGTACGTAGTCGCGATGCAGCGATGTAACAATGATCACAAAGCGCTCGAACCACATTCCTATATTCACAATAATTGAAAGCACGAAGGTTGCAACGATGCTGGTTCTGATCTTCTTGATCCAGAACAGCTGCGGTGAAATAACATTACAAGTCATCATCGACCAGTAGGCCCATGCGTACGGACCCTGAACGCGGTTGTAGAATGCATACCCTTCATACTCAACGCCTGAGTACCACGCGATAAACAACTCAGTGATATAGGCGATACCCACAATCGAACCTGTTACAATGATGATGATATTCATCAGCTCGATATGGTAGATGGTGATGTAGTCTTCAAG
>CAMLER010000135.1 GCA_946478915.1 uncultured Chryseolinea sp. | reverse complement strand
TCTCCCTTATATACACGAGAAGTCGCGTTGTCCGATTGTTGAGTCGGTTGCGCGGAGAGCGCTTTGTTTACCCCTGTATGATACGCTTACAACTGAAGAAATCGACATGATATTCAGAATCATGCTGAGGGTCCAAAACAATTGAGGAATGATAAGATCCGCTTTTCCTGATGTGATGATGTGTTCGATGCTTCTATAATGTATGTGTATATATGAACCTACACATTGCGCCGGACAATACCTTCACAAACAAATTCTATGAAAACCTGCAGGAACTCGGGCTGACCGACAACAATAGAATAATTATCAGGTCAAGCGAAAAAAAACTAAAATCCGTCACGCATAATCTTCCTTTTGCGCCATTGTACACACCTCAATTTGATGCGCTGGTCGGCAACACTCGTGACTATAAAAAAGTCTTCGTGCATTATTTTACGCCCCTGATGTATCGTTGGGTTGCAAGAAATGAATTTCAGGAACTGAATTGGATGGTGTGGGGAGGCGATCTGTATAACCTTCCCGGATTGGATAGACTTTGTTATGAACCCTTAACACTGGAAAGATATGTAAAGCGGAATCGGTCTCTTCAAAGCAGGCTCTATGATTTAAAGATTTTTGTGACACAAAGTTCATTCAGTAAGAAGGCCTACGGCAAGGTGAGCAACATCCTGACCTGGATGACGGAAGAGTATCAGTTTGCAATTAAACACTTGCCGGTCCGAGCGCAGCACAAGTTTTTCTTTTACGAAAACCAGGTGCCCTACCATCAACTCGACAGCGTTGCTCAGTCGTCAAAAAATTCAGATCAACCTACCTTCATTGTGGGTAATTCCGGGTCTCCGACGAATAATCACCTGGATGCAATTCAATTTCTGGAGGATAATAGGGTGCACGCAAATTTAATTGTTCCTGTATCGTATGGAGACTCACACTACATATCGTTTCTTAAAAAGGAGATCAAATACAGCTTCGGTGAAGTAAAATTTCTAGAGCGTTACATGCCTTTTGATGAGTATTTGCGTTTGATAGCCTCCTCCGACGGACTTATTATGAATTCATTACGCCCCCAGGGATATGGAAATATTCTGATGATGATGTATTTGGAGAAGACAGTTTATTTAAATTCCAGAAATACCTCGCTGCCGGATTTGGATAAAGCAGGGTTGAAATGGCGTTCAATTGATTCCATTACATCACAAAGTTCAAGAGAGAAAATGCAAAACAAAAAGGCTGTGACAGATTTTTTATCGCATGACAGATTAACTAGAGAGTATCGTTTCCTCTTTTGAGGACTTGTCATTCAGAATGTCTAAAACTAGCTTGTTGACCTTAATAGCATTGGTCTCCGCATTCAGTTCTTTGGCAGCTTTCTCTGCATTATTTTTAAAACCGGCAATCTGACCGATAGTGAGTTGATTGAGTTTCTGCGCTAACTTTTCAGCAGTAAAGTCATCGCTCACTACACCGATACTATACTGTTGCACAATTTCAGCCATTTCCGGAGTAGGCCCTATAGCAATGGCAAGGCGGGCCTGGATGAAATCGAAGAGTTTGTTGGGTAATGTATTCTGGTAGTTAAAATTAACTGGAGGCAAAAGAAAAATTCCCATGTCATAATTGCGAATTTCCGTTACAACCTCAGTGCTTTTTACCGGTGGAATTATTTTTATTCTTGGATCCGAGGCTGCATACGTCCTGAGTTGATCAATATATTCCCTGGTTTTTTTGGAGGCGAATCCGGGTGTAAGCAACATTAAATCCAGCGTGAAACGTTGGTCCAAATGTGTCATAACATCGATCCTTAGCTCGAGCTTTCGCGACGGTGTGGCTATACCGTGATGAATCAGGCGGATCCTATTATCGAGAACAATTGCTGGTTTAACGTCATGATAATTGTTGGCATTGGTTATAACGACGGGCTTGACATTGAAATTTTTTTCGTATTCAGTCGCCAGTCCTTTGCCGACGGTCATCATCGCCGCTACCCTGGGAATATATTTCCTGCAAAGCCACAGGTTGAATTTTTGAAAGAATAGCCGCCACATCAATTTATCTTCAAAATGACGTGGGGCATATTCATGGGCATCAAAAATAACCTTGGGATTTCCAGGAAATGCAAACGCCAGAGGCAAGGTCTCTACATCATTTGCAATGATTAAGTCGAAATGTTTTTCTTTTAATAAGTCGATTGTAAAGAAATAGTTATGGAGAATCTTATGCGCAGCCGAATATCCGCGCGATAAGAGAAAGACTGAGGCTACGGCCTTGCGAAGCAACGTTAGCCTCGTGGGATTAATTACAACGAGTTCCAAATCATCGTCAGGTTCAGCCCCGAAACAAATGACTGTTACTTTGTAATTATTCTTCAGCGCTGATATTTGACGCCTTACACGAGCGTCATGCTTGAGATTGCTAAGGACAATTACGAGAATTCTTTTCATCACCCAGATGCGCGATTTTTTAATATTGGCGTATTACGCCGCCTGCAGGCGAAAAATAAGGGTCAATAAGCATTCTCAAATATTTTATTGATTTTTTAACCGGGACGGATTATCCCTTACAAACCCTTCCCACGATTTGGTTTTCAGTTTAACTTCTCCCCTCTGAAAATGATGGCAAACCGCGACCGCCAACGCATCCGTTGCATCCAATAATTTTGGCAGTTCCTTAATAGTAAACAAGGTCATCAGCATCCTTGCTACTTGTTCCTTTGAGGCATTGCCATTCCCGGTTACGGATTGCTTCACACGCTTTGGTGCATATTCAACGATAGGTATCTCACGCGATAACGCTGCCGACATAGCAACACCCTGGGCTCTTCCTAACTTCAGCATGGATTGTACATTCTTGCCGAAAAACGGAGCCTCCAATGCGACTTCGTCTGGATTGAAGTCGTCGATAAGGGCCAATACTCTGTCAAATATTTTCTTTAGTCGCAGCTCGTGACTTTCAAACTTATTAAGTCGAATCACGCCAAACTGGAGCAGATCAATCCGATGACCATCGTATTTCGGTTTGCGTATAAGAATTACACCATAACCCATTACATTGGTACCCGGATCCAATCCAAGAATGATTTTTTCTTTCTCCATGAATTAAGGCTCAAGATAGGCAGGTTTATATATTATTGAAATAAGCAGCCATGACATTGATTTTTATTCTGCTTTTTTTTCTTTACTTCCTTTTTCTGGCCCTCATGTCTTATGCATGGCAAAGGATCCTTAGGGATTCACCGAATCCAATCGGATCAGGTCGATCAACGGTGTCTATTGTGATCGCTGCGCGCAATGAAAGTGCAAATGTTGGTGCATTGCTGGAGGATATTAGAAATCAGACGCATGCAAATTTCAAAGCGATTGTTGTGGACGACCATTCAGATGACGGAACAATAAATATCGTCCGGAACTTTGCTGCACGGGATCCGCGAATCTCAGCTACCACAAACGTGGGAGAAGGAAAGAAAGCAGCGTTAACAACTGGAATAAAATTGAGTGACGCCGAAATTATTGTTACAACCGATGCTGATTGTCGCGTGGAAACACACTGGCTTGAATCAATGGTTGCTGCATTTCAGGATCCGGAAATCAAATTTGTTTTTGGTGGCGTAAGGATCAAAGGCCAGTCGTTTTTCGCAACCATGCAGGCTCATGAATTTTTGAGCCTGGTAGGGACAGCGGCTGCAACGCTTTGGTGGGGATTTCCTTCCATGTGCAACGGCGCTAATCTCGCTTTCAGGAAGGCTGTGTTTTTTGAAGTGGGAGGGTACGAAAACAATTTTCATATCCCATCCGGCGACGATGAATTTTTGATGCATAAGGTCTATCGTCGTTACCCGCGTGCAATATGTTTTGTGTCCCATTGCAATGCAATCGTCAGTACGGCTGCGGTTTCAGCCAGGCAGTTTGTCCACCAACGGCTGCGCTGGGCTGGCAAATGGAATCATAACCTATCGTTCTGGAACATCGTATTGGCGGTGTTTATTTTCTTCTTCCAGATTTCGGTGATTGCATTGCCTGTGGCTACACTAATGGGTTATATAGATTTGTTTACCGCATCTTTATTAATGGTCACAAAAATTGGTATTGAATTTCTTCTCTTAAAAATGGTTTCAAAGGTTCTTCAGGTCAAATGGAGTTGGCCAGCATTCCTGGCGTTGCAGCTCATTTATCCTTTCTATGCAGTGGTGATTGCGTCAGTTTCAAATTATTTTTCTTTTGAATGGAAAGGCAGGACACTTAAATCGTTCACCGTCAGCACAGTCAAAAAATAACACAATCCCGCAAAAGTAGAGATGCAAGATTTCGGTTTTAGGATTAACTTTACAATCCCTATGATGACCGAACAGACCCTCAAAGCTAAATTCGAGATCAAGGAGCTGGAGCTTAATGCATTGCTTGAAATTACGCAGGCAATCAACAGCAACTTGCCGGAAGAATCGTTGTACAAAATCTATAACTTTACACTGCGGTCGAATCTGAATATTCAGAAACTGGCGCTCTTTGTGTTGGATGATGACTGGAACTGTAAAGTTAGCTTCGGCACGAAAAAACATTTTAGCAAGGCAAGTTTGCTTCCTGCCTTTAAAACGATTCAGGATATAACCCACCTGAAAGAATTTGAAGCCTGTGAGTTCACCGTTTTTGATCTCATCATTCCTGTTGCTCACAAAGGAAACACGCTGGCATTGGTCTTCGTCGGTGGATTGGAAAAAGACGATTACCAAAATGATGATGGTGTAAAGTTCATTCAGGCGCTAAGCAATATCATCATCGTTGCCATTGAAAACAAAAAGCTCGTCCGTAAGCAATTGCAACAGGAATCGTTTCGAAAAGAGCTGGAGATCGCGAGCGATGTACAACAGTTCCTGTTCCCCGACAAACTGCCTTACACCGATGTACTCAAAGTGGAGGCGAGTTACCTGCCACACGATATGGTTGGAGGTGATTACTATGACTACATCCCTATCAATAAAAATCAATTCCTATTATGTGTGGCCGACGTTAGCGGAAAAGGCATACCCGCAGCGTTGATGATGTCTAATTTCCAGGCGTCGTTGAGAACGCTGCTTCGGCAAACCCCTAACCTTACTGATATTGTTGAAGCATTAAATTTTCAGGTGTTGGAGAATACAAAGGGAGAGAAGTTTATAACTTTTTTCGCAGCGATTTATGATATCCGCCTGAAAACAATGGTGTATGTAAACGCGGGTCATAATCCGCCCATCCTGATCGATAAGGAAAATGGTCTTCGATTGCTCGAAGAGGGTTCTACGGTCCTGGGAGCTATGCATCCACTGCCTTTCCTTAATGAAGGTTTCATTACAAATCTGGGTGACTTCTTCCTTTTTTGTTACACTGACGGGCTTACTGAAACGGTGAACGAAAAAGACCAGGAATTCGGGATGGATAGACTGATGGAATACTTCAGGAAGAATGAAACGTACACCAAGGACCTGAAGACAATACACCAGGATATCATTGTTGCGCTCGATATATTTAAAGGCAGAAAGGGATATCACGACGATATCACGATACTTTCGTGCCGTGTCGGCAATGAAGCAATAACGGATGTAAGTTGACCTGGCGATTGAATCATATCGGATAATCGAAATGGTTCATCGCACGCCGTTTTTTCTGCCGATACTGTACCCATCGTTAACCTGGCGGATACCCTCCGATTCCAACACGCTGTACCTGACATTTGACGATGGCCCGGTACCAGGACCGACCGAGTTTGTCCTTGAGATTTTAAATCGTGCCGGTGTCAAGGCCACTTTTTTTTGTATCGGCGACAACATCAGGAAACACCCAAACATATTCAGGAATATTATAGCGCACGGTCACGCTATTGGTAACCACACCTACCACCACCTTAATGGCTGGAAGACAACAACAGAGGAGTATGAACAGAATGCAGCAAGATGTCGCGCAGAGGTTGAATCCCACCTCGGTCACCAGGAAGCATCGCTAAGGTCGTTGTTCCGACCGCCCTTTGGCAGAATCTCCAGAAATCAGATTAAAAAACTGCAACCTGAATACAGAATAATTATGTGGGATGTTCTGTCAGTCGACTACAATAAAAATCTTTCAGGCGAAAAATGTTTGAGAAACACAATCTCCGCTTCCCGTCCCGGATCAATAATCGTTTTTCACGATAGCTACAAAGCCGAGAAAAATCTTATGTATGCATTGCCGAGGTTCGTTGAGCACTTTCTGGAGAATGGATATGTTTTTGATGTTTTGAAGGGTTATTAGTTATCCGTTAGTCGTTAATAGTTAATAGTTAATAGTTAATAGTTAATAGTAGTTTGTGCGAAAATGACGGAGGGCATTTCAAGCCCTATACCCTATACCCTATACCTTATACCTTATACCTTTATAGCCTATCCCATTCCCAATTCCCTTCTTTCACAGATAACCAAATAACCATTAACTTTCCCCATGAGAGTACTCGTCACGCCCCTTGACTGGGGACTGGGACATGCCACAAGGTGTATACCTGTTATCCGAAAGCTGATAGCGCGGGGTTGCGTGGTATCGTTGGCGGGAAACGGAGATTCGTTGATGCTCTTAAAGAACGAATTTCCCGCGCTCTCTTATTTTTATCTCCCTGGATACAATCCAATGTATTCGTCCCGCGTGAGTATGGGCATAAAAATGGCCCTTCAACTTCCGAAGTTTTTTAAAGCTATCAAAAAGGAACATCGGGTTGTCGAATCACTGATTCAATCAGAAAATTTTGATCTTATCATTTCTGATAACCGGTATGGATGCTGGTCCAGGAAGGTGCCGAGCATTTTTATGACGCATCAGTTAAACATACAATTACCAGGAAAATACAGGTGGGTGTCAAAGACTGTTAATCGGTTACAAAACAAGCTGATCAACAACTTTTCAACGGTCTGGATACCAGATTTTCCAAACACTGAAAATAATTTAACAGGTGACTTGTCAAAGGTTGATAAAACCTTGTTAAGCCGAATCGTATACATCGGACCACTTTCCCGCTTTAATCTTGCGCGCGACAGCAAGATTGACTATGATGTTGTATGCATACTGTCCGGTCCTGAGCCCCAACGAAGTATATTTGAAAAAAAACTGCTGACTCAATTAGAGCAGTCTACATTTCGATATTTGGTCGTCCGTGGATTGTTTGCAAAAACACCTGAGCCACGGCCCAATACGGTAATGGCGCTGAACAGTGACGACCTTCAGGATGTTATATCCAGATCGTCCGTTGTGATCGCGCGAAGCGGGTACAGCACACTCATGGATTTGTTCGCATTGGGAAAAAAGGCCGTCGTTGTTCCCACACCCGGACAAACAGAGCAGGAATACCTTGCAAAACGGATGCACGAGAGACGAATATTCCAGACAATGTCACAGGAAGATTTTAACTTGAAAAAAGCGATGACCACATCGAAAAACTTTACGGGATTTAATAATACACAGGAGTCTTCATTCCAATTGTTAGAAAACGAACTTGAACGTCTATTTACAGCCACGAGCTTGTCACCCTTATTCTTAAAATGAAAAAATTCTTACAGAGTTTTATTTACGCACTCAAAGGTCTCTGGGCAGCAACCGACGATCAGCGAAATTTAAAGGTTCAATTTGTAGTCGCGTGCATCGTTGTTATCGCAGGATTCTATTTTTCGATTACCCCTGTTGAATGGTGCATTATCCTGATCTGTATTTCTCTCGTAACCGGTTTGGAACTGGTTAATACTGCTATCGAAAATCTTGTCGACCTTGTAACGAGAGAAAGACATCCGCTAGCCGGAAAGATAAAAGACATTGCCGCCGGTGCAGTCCTCACGGTTTCAATTATTTCGCTGATCGTCGGTCTGATCATTTTCAGAAAATATGTAGTGTGAGTTTCTTATAACAACCCAACAATGGGTTTATTTTTGCACCCTCATATGTTTTGAAACCGATCTGACTCGAAGGATGGATTTTTATATTGACACCCACGCTCATATTTACGCCAAAGAATTTAAGCCAGAACTTTTGGATGTGCTTCAACGCTGTGAGGAACAGCGCGTAAATAAGATCTTTATGCCGAACGTCGATCATACATCGATTGATGAAATGCTGGAAGTTGAGGCTCGGTGGCCAAATCTTTGCCACTCCATGATGGGTTTGCACCCCTGTTCTGTGAAAAAAGATTTTCAACGTGAACTCTATATCGTAGAAGATTGGCTTTCGAAAAGAAGGTTTGCTGCTGTAGGTGAAATCGGTACTGACCTCTACTGGGATAAAACCTTTTGGGACCAGCAAAGAGAAGCGTTGGAGATTCAGGTGGGATGGGCTAACAAGTATCAGCTCCCAATTGTCCTTCATTGTCGTGAAAGCCTGGACCAGACGATCGAGATAGTGGAACGACTCCAGGATGGAAACCTTACGGGCATTTTTCACTGCTTTACGGGCAATATAGAACAGGCTAAAAGAATTTTTAAACTTGGATTTTTAATTGGGCTCGGCGGCGTTGTAACATTTAAGAATGGGGGGATGGATAAAGTTCTTCCCGATTTACCGCTTGAGTCGGTAGTTCTCGAAACGGACAGCCCTTACCTTGCTCCCGTACCGCATAGAGGCAAAAGGAATGAGCCTGCATATCTGGATATCATTGGTTCAAAGGTTGCAGCATTAATGAATACTTCGGTTGAAGAAGTTCGAAGAACTACCACAAAGAAAGCATTACAATTGTTCAAGACTTATGAACTTAAAAAAAGTTAGCATTAATACTGCTTCCCCGGGCAAGGAACGCGCTCGAGTGCTGATCATTTATACGGGGGGAACATTTGGAATGAGTTACGATCACGAGGGGATCTTAACGCCATTTAGCTTTGAATATATCCTTGACCAATTGCCAACATTGAAGAACCTGGCATTGGCTATTACAGCAGTGTCATTTGAAAATCCGATCGATTCGTCGAACATAAACCCTGAGCATTGGCAGCTTATCAGTAGTGTGATCTTTGATCAATATGACGATCACGATGGATTTGTTGTTCTCCATGGTACGGATACAATGGCGTATACGGCGTCTGCGTTAAGTTTCATGCTTGACGGTTTGAACAAGCCGGTCGTTTTCACCGGAGCACAGCTACCCATCAGCGAACCGCGTTCGGATGCACGGGAAAATCTGATTACTGCCCTTGATATAGCATCTGCGCGAGCGAAAGATGCACCCATCGTCCCGGAAGTCTGTATCTATTTCGACTATGAATTGTTGAGAGGTAATCGCTCAAAAAAAGTTCAGAGCATGCAATTTGATGCCTTTGATTCCGGTAATTATCCACCATTGGCAAAGGCCGGCGTAAAGATTGATTATAATTTTTCTGTAATAAGAAATGCCACCCGCGGGGCTGCATTAAACTTGCGTGCGACTTTTGAGACGAACGTGGCGATACTTAAATTATTTCCAGGCATTCATCAAAACGTTGTTGCTTCGATCTTGAATACACCAGGGTTAAAAGCAGTGATCCTGGAAACATATGGATCCGGTAATGCGCCGACGTTAGATTGGTTGATTGAAGATTTAGAGGATGCGATCATGCGCGGCGTTATTGTTGTGAACATATCTCAGTGTCCGGGTGGCAGGGTAGTACAGGGCAGATATGAGACCAGTAAGAGGTTACAGCAGATTGGAGTTATAAGTGGTGTTGATATGACGACAGAGGCAGCCGTTACCAAGTTAATGTTATTAATTGGAGAATACGGTTCATCCAATGCTAAGACCATGATTGGCGTTTCCCTTGCGGGTGAATTGACAGCGTAACATACTTGGAATCTGCCTAAATTATTAATTTCTTTGCGCGCTGTTTGCGAATAACCACCGCATCAGGCTGATAGCAGTTTGCTGTTAGCTGACAGCTATCTGGAGAGGTGTCCGAGTGGTTGAAGGAGCACGCCTGGAAAGTGTGTATACTCGAAAGGGTATCGCGGGTTCGAATCCCGCCCTCTCCGCCTTCGGTCGCCGAAGCTTTAGCGTAGGCGACCTCGT
>CAMLER010000134.1 GCA_946478915.1 uncultured Chryseolinea sp. | reverse complement strand
GAACGGTTGCTGGGGACAAATCCAATTGCAGTTGCTATTCCTGCGGACAAACAACCGGCTTTCGTCGCTGACTTTGCAACCACCACTGCAGCAAATGGTAAGCTTGAAATTCTTCAGCGCAAGAATGCAGAAGCCCCCATAGGGTGGGTTCAAACGCGCAACGGGAAACCATCAACTGATCCCAATGAGACAAGAATGGGAGGAGCACTTATCCCACTCGGCAGCGATCGCGAGCATGGGAGTCATAAAGGATTTTGTCTTGGTGCGTGGGTGGATATCTTTTCCTCAGTGTTATCAGGTGCCAACTACGGACCATGGGTTCCGCCATTTGTGTCATTTCTTGATCCGCCCTCGGATCCGGTGGGTCTGGGCATAGGTCACTTCGTTGGCGCGATGCGCGTCGATGCGTTCCGGCCCGCAAGCGAATTCAAGAGTCATATGGACAATTGGATTTCGCGTTTCAGAAAAGCTAAGACAGTTGAAGGAGAAGAGGCTGTCGTTATACCCGGCGATCCTGAGCGTGAAATGGAAGATGAAAGAAGAAAGGATGGGATACCTGTAAACCCAAAAGTCGAAGAGGATTTAAAAGAACTTGCCTCTAGCTTCGGCCTTAAATTCTAGAATCCGACATTGCCGATGTTAATTCCCACCCGAATAACAAGCGGACTCGAATAGGGAATGTACTCGTTAGGACGAGGGTCCCGGTAAGAGAAATTGTAAAGAGCCATCAAATAAAATGAAGCTTTTTGACCAATAGGTTGGAAAAATCCTCCACCCGCCATAAAACTGCTATAATCCTTGCGAACTGTTTCGTGTGCAGACGTGATGGGAACCTGGAGATCCTCATAGTTCAGATACTCGTATTCCGTTTGAATAAAAATGTTCCGATAAACCGTAAAGCGTACGAAAGGACCAACGCCATAATCGTTGAATTTAACAGAAGGCTTGATGTCTTTATAATTCGTATAGCGGTAAGTAAGCCTGGTTCCTGCCAACAATTTCCGAGTTATCATATATCCTATTTCCGGAGACACTGATATGAAATCCTGATACCGATTAAAGGCAGCTCCTAAGCCTCCACCTGTAACAACCCGCTCTTTAAAAGGAACACCTTCGAGGCTATTAGCTTCGCCTTGTGCGGATGCAGCGAAGGACAACAACATTCCAGCAAAACAAAATAGAAGGCAACGCATAGTTGGTTATTTCTCGACGATAATATAGATATCCTCTGTTTCTTTCTTCATCAAGTACTTCTCGCGGGCAAATTTCTCAATGGATGCACGGTCTCCAAACAACTCATTGTGATCTTTCTCCACTTCCTTTATTTTCTCCTCGTAATACTCTTTCTCATTTTCCAAAGAGTTTAGTTTGGCGCTCAACTTATATCGCGCAATGAAATTGTTAGAGTCAAGCACGATCATCCAAGCGAGAAAAATTATGATGGTGACAACGTAAAAATTACGGAACGGCTTCGTTAGTTTATTCAGCATAGCAGTCTAAAAAGTGATACTAAGATATGAAAAAACCATTACCGATGTATTTTAATACTTTGTCAGCCAGCCTGGTTTATAAAAACGAAAAAAGCCAGCGCGTGTTGCGCCGGCTTTCTCAAAAATGAATTAAGACAATTTTACATTTTCTTACCAGGGAAGTAGGCAATCTCGCCAAGTTCCTCTTCGATTCTGATCAATTGATTATACTTAGCCATCCTATCGGATCTGGATGCTGAACCGGTCTTGATCTGACCAGTGTTCAACGCAACGGCCAGGTCAGCGATGGTGTTGTCTTCGGTCTCTCCAGAGCGATGTGACATAATACTCTTATATGAATTCCTTTTTGCCAGGTTCACAGCAGCAATCGTTTCTGTCAGCGAGCCAATCTGATTAACCTTAATCAAAATTGCATTTGCTACGCCATCATCGATCCCCTTCTGCAAACGGTCTACATTGGTAACAAAAAGATCATCACCCACAAGTTGTACTTTGCTTCCGATGCTTTCGGTAAGAGCTTTCCATCCTGTCCAATCGTCTTCCGCCATACCATCTTCCAATGAAATGATCGGATACTTCTTGGCCCAATTAGTCCAATACTCTGCCATTTCAAGCGGCTTTAATTTCTTGCCGGATGATTTTTTGAAATGATAAACCTTTGCCTTTGGATCATAAAATTCTGAAGCTGCCGGATCGAGCGCTATAAAAATATCTGATCCAGGTTTGTATCCTGCTTTCTCAATTGCTTTCATCACCACTTCAATTGCTTCTTCGTTTGAAGCGAGGTTCGGTGCAAAGCCGCCCTCGTCCCCTACATTGGTAGAAAGTCCCTTGTCATGAAGAACTTTTTTCAGCGTATGAAATATCTCTGCTCCCCATTGCAGCGCTTCTGAAAAAGAGCTTGCACCAACGGGCATTACCATGAACTCTTGAAAATCGATAGCATTGTCGGCGTGACTTCCTCCGTTCAAAATATTCATCATTGGCACCGGAAGTGTATTTGCACTAACACCACCGATATACCGGTACAATGGCATTCCGGCTTCTACCGCGGCAGCTTTGGCAACAGCGAGTGAAGTACCCAGGATTGCATTTGCTCCCAGCTTTCCCTTGTTAGGGGTGCCATCCAATTCAATCATAATTTTGTCGACCAGATTCTGATCGAAAACATTAAAGCCAACAACTTCAGCAGCAATTTTTGTGTTGACATTCGCCACTGCCTTCAGCACTCCCTTTCCCAAAAATTTATTTTTGTCGCCATCGCGTAACTCAACTGCTTCATGTGTTCCGGTAGATGCGCCGGAAGGAACGGCCGCCCGGCCAAACGCTCCAGATTCTGTTACAACGTCGACTTCGATCGTAGGATTTCCACGACTGTCAAGGATCTGGCGGGCATGAATGCTTTCAATTAAGCTCATAATAATTTATTTATTGATTGTTAAATGGTTTAGCTGGCGACGTTTGCCCGTTCTTGGATTTCGGCGCGGATCATTTCGATGAACTCATCGAAAAGGTACCGTGAATCGTGAGGGCCCGGAGAAGCTTCCGGATGGTATTGGACAGAGAATGCTTTCTTTCCCTTTACTCTTATACCCATAATGGTGTTATCGTTGAGATGGACGTGCGTAACCTCAACGTTGGGGCTGCTGGCAATATCTTTTTCGTTCACCGCGAAGCCATGGTTTTGTGACGTCATTTCACCTTTTCCTGTCAGCATGTTTTTCACAGGATGATTTAATCCACGATGGCCGTGATGCATCTTGTAGGTAGAAATGTCATTTGACAGCGCGAGCAGTTGATGACCCAAGCAAATTCCGAAGAGGGGCTTGGTTGAATCAACCGCCTTTTTCACGGTATCGATCGCATAACCCATGGTTGCCGGATCGCCGGGGCCGTTCGATATAAAATATCCATCGGGATCCCATTCCGTCATTTCGTCAAACGTTGTCTTTGCTGGAAATACTTTGCAGTAACACCCGCGGCTCGCAAGGTTCTCCACGATACTCTTCTTGACTCCAAGATCCAGTACCGCCACCTTTATTGGAGCGTCGGGATCTCCAACAAAATAGGCTTCTGTTGTCGTAACTTTCGACGCGAGTTCAAGGCCCTCCATGGAGGGCACCTTTTTGATCTCCTCTTTGAGTTCTTCCGGAGTAAGGACCGAAGATATGATCGCATTCATTGTTCCTTTGCTGCGGATGTAACGAACCAGCATCCTGGTGTCCACATTGGCAATTCCAACAACTCCTGTTCTCTCAAGGTATTGTTGCAAGCTTTCCTTACCTGATTTTCTGCTGAATTCTACAGCAAAATCATTAACAACCAATCCCGCGATTTTTGGTTTGTCAGACTCCTGTTCGTCGTCCATTGCTCCATAATTACCAATGTGCGCAGTAGTGTTGACTATTATCTGGCCGAAATACGAAGGATCGGTGTAGATCTCCTGGTAGCCTGTCATCCCGGTATTAAAACAGATTTCGCCACCCGAAGTACCGATTTTCCCAATTGCAACGCCTTCCAGTAGAAGGCCATCTTCAAGAAGTAGATAAGCTTTTTTCTGCATAGTTGTTTGTCGGGGCGTAAAGTTACAGACGAATACTAAACATCGTTATCGATTGAGCAATAAAAAAGGGATTGAACCTAAATTCAATCCCTTTGTATTTATTATAATATTTTGCAGCACTATTCTTTTGCCTTTTTAGAAGGGGCTTTTTTCGCTGGTGCTTTCTTAGCAGGAGCTTTCGCTTTCTTTTCTGATTTTGCTTCAGCTTCTGCCTGTACAGGAGACTCAACAAGTGTTGCATCTTCGGCCGCATCGCCTGCCTTCTTACCTCCCCTGCGACTTCTACGCGTCTTTGTCTTCTTAGCCGCGCCGTCCTTCGTATAAAGGGTATTGTAGTCGACGAGCTCGATCAGGCACATTTCAGCATTGTCACCAACACGTACATCGCCCAACTTGATGATACGGGTGTATCCTCCCGGACGATCCGAGATCTTTGAGGCAACTTCGCCAAAAAGCGTTTTTACTGATTCTTTATTTTGCAGGTAAGAAAATACGGTACGCCTGGAGTGCGTGGTGTCATCCTTAGCTTTAGTAAGCAGAGGCTCAACATATTTTCTTAAAGCTTTTGCCTTCGCTACTGTTGTAGTGATTCTCTTATTAAGAATCAGCGAGGAAGCCATATTTGAAAGCAACGCATGCCTATGCGCGCTTTTCCTTCCAAGGTGATTGACTTTCTTACCGTGTCTCATGATTTCTAGTCTTCATCAAGTTTGTATTTGGAGAGATCCATACCAAAGGTCAGGTTCTTCTCCGCAACGAGTTGTTCGAGTTCCGCCAGTGACTTTTTTCCAAAATTTCTGAACTTCATCATGTCAGAAATTTCAAGTTGCACCAGGTCTCCAAGTGTTTTTACATCCGCTGCTTTCAAGCAGTTATATGCGCGAACAGACAAATCTAGATCGTGCAACGCGCTCTTCAAAAGTTTGCGCATGTGCAGCATTTCTTCGTCTACTTGTTCAACTTCCGCATCCTTGCCAGTTTCTAACTCCATTGATTTGTCGGAGAACAGAGCAAAGTGTTTAATCAGAATGTACGCAGCACCTTCCAAAGCTTTTTCAGGATGGATCGAACCGTCGGTTTCAATATCTACCACGAGTTTTTCGTAGTCAGTCTTTTGTTCCACACGGGTATTTTCAACGCTGTACTTTACATTCTTGATTGGTGTGAAAATAGCATCGATGGGAATGAAGCCAAACACCTGCTCAGAAGGTTTATTTTCTTCTGCGGGCAAATATCCTCTTCCCTTTTCGATAGTCAGTTCAATTTCAAAGTGAGCTGATTCATCAAGGTTGCAGATAACATGCTCAGGATTCAGTATCTCAAAAGCAGAAGTAAACTTGGCGATATCGCCAGCCTTAAATTGCTTTTGCTTTTTGATGCTCACCGTAATTTTGCTATCAAAGCTGTCGGACACTTTTCTGAACCGTACCATCTTCAAGTTCAAAATGATCTCGGCTACATCTTCGACGACTCCCTCAATGGTGGAAAACTCATGAAGAACACCGGGAATTTTAATTCCTGTGATAGCATAGCCTTCAAGGGAGGAAAGCAATATCCTCCGCAAGGCATTGCCAATGGTTACTCCGTATCCTTTTTCCAGAGGTTTGAATGTAAAAAGGCCGTGAAAATCATCCGCCTTTTCCATCGCAACTTTCTCTGGCATTTGAAATGCTAATATTGACATAATGGTGTTATTAACTGTTAAAACTACTTTGAGTACAATTCGACAATGAGCTGCTCATTGATGTTTTCAGGTATATCGGTGCGAGGTGGTAAATTGATCAGCTTGCCTGTCATTCCGTTGCTATCCCACTCCAACCAATTGTATTTTTTTGCTCCTTGTGTAGAGAGACTGTTGGTGATTACCTCGAGCGACTTAGAACGTTCGCGTACTTCAACCAAATCGCCAGGCTTAAGAGTATACGAGGATATGTTAACAACGTCGCCGTTAACGAGAATATGCTTATGAAGGACCAACTGGCGAGCAGCCCGTCGCGTTGGAGCAATGCCGAGTCTATAAACCGTATTATCCAGTCTGGCTTCCAGCATTTGCAAAAGAACTTCACCGGTAACCCCTTTTTTGCGGGAAGCGGATGCAAACATCTTGGCGAACTGTCTCTCCAGCAAACCGTAGATGTATTTAGCCTTTTGCTTTTCAGCAAGCTGCGTAGCGTATTCCGACTGCTTACGTTTCTTGCCGCGGCCATGCTGGCCTGGCGCATAGTTCTTCTTCTGCAACGCCTTGTTATCACCCAGGATAGGTTCATTAAAGCGTCTTGAGATTCTAACCTTTGGGCCTGTATATCTTGCCATTTTCTTATTATAGATTTTACTTCAAGAACTTAGATCGCAACTGACAGCTATATCTTTCGGTCGCAAATCCTCGTCAATTTTATACTCTTCTTTTCTTTGGAGGGCGGCAGCCATTGTGCGGCAGTGGCGTCACGTCCCGGATTGTTGTTATTTCAATTCCTGATCCCTGAATTGTCCTGATCGCTGATTCTCTTCCTGCGCCCGGACCTTTTACAAAGACCTCTACTTTTCTCAAGCCAAGTTCGAAAGCCTTTGACGAACATTCCTGAGCAGCTACCTGAGCGGCATAAGGCGTGTTCTTCTTCGAACCCTTGAAACCCATTTTTCCAGCCGATGCCCAGGAAATAACCTGGCCGGTAGAATTGGTCAAGGAAATGATGATATTATTAAAAGTAGCGCGGATATGTGCCTGGCCTACAGCCTCGACGTTTACCACGCGTTTTTTTGCTTTATCTTTTCTCTTTTCAGCAGTCGCCATTATTGAAAAGTTTTATCTAATTAACCTTTAGTTGCCTTCTTTTTGTTCGCTACCGTCTTGCGTTTACCCTTCCGCGTGCGCGCATTGTTTTTGGTAGTCTGGCCGCGAACAGGTAATCCCTTTCTATGCCGCTGACCACGGTAACAGCCAATATCCATAAGCCGTTTGATGCTTAGCTGGATCTCGGATTTCAAAGCACCCTCAATCCGGAATTGCTCAGCAATGATTGCGCGAATGGCGTTCGACTCTTCATCGTTCCATTCCTTAACTTTTTTATCTACGTCAACACCCGCTGTGGTAAGAATCCTTTGAGCTGACCTACGGCCAATTCCAAAGATGTATGTCAAACCAATTTCACCGCGTTTGTTATCCGGAATATCTACACCAGCTATACGTGCCATAGTATGTTACCCTTGTCTTTGTTTAAACCTTGGATTCTTTTTGTTAATCACATACAATTTGCCCTTGCGTCGGATGATCTTGCAATCGGCGCTTCGTTTTTTTATGGATGCTTTAACTTTCATTTTCGTTTTTGTTTGGTTAGAGACGCGATGCATCGCGTCTCCACGATGCATTGCGTCGCTACATGCCTATCCTTTTGTTGGGAGACGCAATGCGTTGCGTCTCTACTATTTGTATCGAAATACAATCCTTCCTTTTGTCAAATAATAGGGCGACATTTCCAGTCGTACCCTGTCGCCGGGCAGGATGCGGATGTAATGCATTCTCATCTTACCCGAAATATGTGCCAGCACTTCATGACCATTTTCCAACTGCACTCTAAACATTGCATTGGATAGGGCTTCCGAAATCGTACCGTCCTGTTCTATTGACTTTTGTTTCGCCACTTATATGAATAATTTTCCTCTATATACTTGTGCGTTGTCAATACCTCAGTTTCATTCTCCTTCACTGCTACCATATGCTCAAAATGCGCTGACGGTCTTCTATCCGACGTTCGTATGGTCCACCCATCTCTCTCCTGAACCACATTCCGTGTTCCCTGATTGATCATGGGCTCAATCGCAAAAACCATCCCGGCTACGATCTTAGGTCCCTTTCCCCTCTTTCCGTAGTTCGGAACCTCCGGATCTTCATGAAGCCTTTTTCCCACTCCGTGACCTACAAGTTCCCTGACCACACCATAACCAAAGCTTTCAACATAACTTTGGATGGCATAGCTAACATCGCCAATCCTGTTGCCTGCTTTCGCGTTTTCGATTCCCTTAAAAAGAGAATCATACGTCCGATTCAGCAGCAGAAGCTTTTCCGCATCTGCACCTTCCAACGGATAGGTATATGCCGAATCGCTGTGGTATCCCTTGTAGTAGACACCACAATCAATCGAGATGATATCCGTTTCCCGCAACTCATAGTTCCCGGGGAAACCATGAACTACCACTTCGTTAACGGAGATACATAACGACGCCGGAAATCCATTGTAATTCTTAAACGATGGAGTTCCGCCACTATCCCTGATATACTCTTCAGCTACCTCGTCAAGTTTTGACGTCTTGACTCCAGGCTTTATCAGTTTAGCAACTTCACCATGAGCTTTTCCCAATATTTGAGAACCTTCCCGGATGATTGCTAGTTCCTCTTCACTTTTCAAGTATACCATCAGCTATTAAGCCGCAGCAAATTGAGAACGTCCCTTTACTCTTCCTGACTTCATCATACCTTCATAATGCCGCATCAACAAGTAGCTCTCGATCTGTTGGAGCGTGTCGAGCACAACGCCAACCAAAATCAATAACGAGGTACCACCGAAGAACTGAGCGAAGTTCTGACCTACTCCTGCTGATACTGCGAATGCGGGAAGCACTGCAATGGCCGCCAGGAAGATTGCGCCAGGTAAAGTAATTCTTGATAAAACTGTATCTATAAATTCTGCGGTTTGCTTACCTGGCTTAATGCCCGGAACAAACCCTCCATTTCGTTTCAGATTATCCGCGATATCATTTGAATTGATGGTAATCGCAGTATAAAAGAACGTGAATATCAAAATCATTATCGCGAACAATAAGCTGTATTGCCAGGAATACGGATCTGAGAATGTTGATCCCATATATGCTCCAAAGTCGCTATCTCTCCAGATACCTGCTATCAGAGCGGGGAAAAACATTAGCGCCTGCGCAAAAATGATAGGCATAACTCCCGCTGAGTTTACCTTCAATGGTATGAAATCGCGCTTACCGCCATAAAGCTTATTTCCAATCACCTGCTTTGCATATTGAATCGGTATCCGGCGTGTAGCCTGCGTAAGTGCGATAGTCGCTACGACGATCGCAAACAATACAAACAATTCAATGATGAAAAATATAGCCTTGCCGGGAAATTTGTCAGAGATCTCACCCACCAACGAAATTGGAAGTCTGGAAATAATCCCGATCATGATCAACATCGAAATTCCATTTCCGATGCCCTTGTCCGTAATCCTTTCACCAAGCCACATACAGAACATCGTTCCGGCAATAAGTATCAGAACGGATGATATGTAAAAGAACGTGCCGGGATTCATGATAACCGACTGATCGATGGCTCCCTTCAGGTAGCTGTAGCCCTGGAACACCGTAATAAAGATCGTTAGTACGCGGGTGTATTGATTCAGGCGCTTGCGACCGGAATCACCTTCCTTTTGCAATTTTTGAAAATACGGAACAGCGAAAGAAAGCAGCTGAACAATGATGGATGCCGAGATATACGGCATGATCCCCAGGGCGAATATTGAAGCATTGTTGAATGCACCTCCAAGGAAATTGTTCAGATATCCCAGAATCCCACCGGAATTCCTCTCCGGATCCAGCAAATTCGGGTTGATCCCCGGCAAAACAATAAACGATCCTAACCTGAATATGACCAGAAACCCTAAGGTATTAAGGATCCGGACCCGCAGGTCTTCAATCGAAAATATGTTCTTTATGGTCTGAAAGAAACGCTTCATTACTTCACTGTTGTGGCTTTACCACCCGCTTTTTCTATTGCTTCTGTTGCTGTAGCTGAGAACGCATGTGCCTCAACATTTACCTTAGCTTTTAACTCACCTCGTCCTAAGACTTTTACCTTATCGTTCTTGCCAACAATGCCGTTTTCCACCAAAGATTGAAGATTTAGCACGTCAGATTTTGTTTTCTCGGCCAGCCCTTCCAATACATCCAGGTTGACTGCCTTGAAATATTCCTTGTTGTTATTCTTAAAACCAAATTTTGGCACTCTTCGTTGCAA
>CAMLER010000133.1 GCA_946478915.1 uncultured Chryseolinea sp. | reverse complement strand
AAGATTAATGAGAAAGGTCATAGTATAACACAACGGACTATCTATACTATTGCCTTAAATTGAGCAGGTCCATACCGGGCATTCGACATGGTTAACTACATTTTCAGTTATGCTTCCTGTCAACCAGTGAGCAAGCCCCGCTCTACCGTGAGTTGGCATGAAAATGAGCGCTCCTTTTATTCCTGATGCAAATTTTAAAATGCCCTCCTGTTCGGTGTGATCACTCCGTACATTGAGCTTATAGTCCCAAAGATGATATTCTTCGGCAAATTCCTGAAGGTCATTGAATGCTTCGGTATCTGACTTGAAAATCTTCGGTGTGTTGATCCACAGCACCTGCAGTTTAGATTTGAATAAATTTTGAATGAAACGCAACTCTTTCAGATACTTGGTGGGATCCTCTGCGGGGTCAACTGGGAATACGATATCTGTTATCCTTTCCGTTGATGATCCTATTGGAACTGCAACGACAGGGACCTTAGCCCGGCGCACGATTTTTTCAGTATTCGACCCGACAAATATTTCTTTTAAGCCGCTTGCCCCATTAGTCCCCATCACTACCAGATCAATATTCTCTTTTGTGATGTAACGTTCAATGTTTTGAGAAAGTAAGCCGAGTTCCACGCTGAGATTCATGAAAATGTTGTCGGCATCATATTTCGTTTTTAATGACTGGAATTTCTCTTGTAGCTGATTCTCCAGTTTTTGCATAAAGACACCATTGAAACTGGCAACATGGGAGAGTTCTGATGCACTGTTGTTGGCCAGGGAGCTGTCAATTACATATAGTAAATGAATTTCGCTCCCATTTTTTTCGGCGATTTTTGTGGAAAAGTGAAATGCTTCCTCTGCTGCAGGGGTGAAATCACAGGGTACTAGAATCTTTTTCATGGCGGCTCGTTGTGTAGCAAAAATGAGCATGCTCCGAGTCACTGTGAATGAGTATCATCAGACTGAGAAATGATTTTTGTCAAGGATCCAGGTGAGCGCCTGGAGTGTCAGGTGGGTATGGAAACGCACCGTAACGAAAAAGCAAGTATAATCCGAGATCTATGCCACTACTTCTTTGTCTTTATCCTCCCGGGCTCGTTACCCAACACCATGGAGAGTGTCTTCCATTCCGGATTGTGATCTGCAATTAATTTCGCAATACCTACAAAAGGAACAAATAAAATCATTCCGGCGAGGCCCCAGAGAATGCTTCCCGCAAAAACAGCAACGAGCATTACCAATGTATTTACATTCAACCGGTTGCTCACCGCCAGTGGAAAGATTACGTTTGCTTCCAGATATTGCACGAATGCAAACACCCCAACTATTCCGAGTGGGTACCAGATAGAATCATAGGTAATCCACGCTACGGCTATGGGTAGCAAGGAACCTGCCATAATTCCCACATAGGGAATAAATGTTAGCACGGATGCAATGAACCCAAAAAGAATAGCATGCGGTATTCCCAGCACCAAAAGTCCGATACTATTGAGTATTCCGACAATCAAATACACAAGTGCCATCCCCTTTATGAAATTGTAATAGGTGTTGATTGTCATTGAAATTATTTCCTCCAAGCTTTCTTTCTTTTGGTCCGGAAAAATGCGATAGAAAATGTTCATCCATTGCCGTCGGTAATACAGGATCAACACGGAATAAACAGGAATGAGGAGAAGCATTACCAGTGAAAATGCTGAAGCACTCGCAGCATCGCTTACGACACTTAAGATGCCGGTGGCCGATTGATCGGTTAAGCCTTTGATCACCGACTGTTGTCTTTCCCATGAAATCCCTACGACCTCCACAAGCATTCCACTGAAGTCTTGCAAAGACCGTAATAGTTTTTCCTGTAACACAGGTAATTCTTGCGCGAAGCCGGCAACCTGGTATATTAAAAGCGCCAGCAGCAGCATACCAGCAATTATCAAAAGGGTGACCCCTAACAAGATGGACGTAAGTCTTCCAGTACCTTTTCTCTCAAGCCAGGCACATATGGGATATAATACAAAGCTGATCAACAGGGAAAAGCTTATGGGAATGAAAATGTCTTTGCCGAAATAAAGGATAATAGACGCGAACACTATGTACTGCAAAACGCGAAGGGTATTGAGGTTACTTAATTTAGTTGAATGAATAGTGTTCATAGATGCAAAAATAGATACATAGACGTAGCAATTTCTGATATGTGTCAGGCAGAGGCATGATCAAGATCAGAAAAAGGATACCCCAAGGAACAATTGTAAAGCGCGGGGGTATTAGGTATAGGCCATCAATCTCTTCACCTTATTCCTATTCCTTGTTTCTATAAGTCCCAACCACCAACATGCGTTGAGGAAAATATGACATTAATCATTCATAAAACCCGCATTTTGTCAGTAATCAACAACGGACAACGGGATATCTTGAGATCAAAATAATAATTGAACAACCATGATTTCTGTTACATCTATCACCGGGAATTACATTTTGCAGCCAAGTCTAATCGAAAAACACCGTAGGACGCTGGCGTGGATTTCTGCAACCGTTCACTGGCAGCGCGAATTCAATTTCTTTCAGAAGCTATTGGATCAATATGCACCGAGAGTCATAGAAGTTGAAGGCAAGAAAAGAATCGGTCATTTTCAAAGTCTGATTATTTACTATCGCGATGAGCTCATTATTGACTTGCGAAAGAAACTTCGCGACCACGAAATTCGTCTTGCGGATATGTTAAAGACAAAGGACGAGTTAAAAACTCAATATTTTAAAGAACACGATGTCACAATGTTAGAGCTTGAGGCGTTTGATGCCAGTTTTATTGAATTCAAGAATGAATTTTTCGAGTTTATCGAGGGTATAATGTAGGGTTGGTTCTTATTGGGAGTTTCAACACTAGAGAACAGAGTTGAAGGGAATAATGCTAAGGCATGATGATGATAGTACATCACTTATCATTAATCCTACCTTGTCAAGTTAGGTGCATAGACAGTTGCTTACATTACCGCGAAGGCGCCATGACGCAAAGCGTAAATGTATTCGCATTTTTTTCGCTAAGTTTTTATCAGGCAAAATGTTGGGCTGACCGAGACGAAAGGTCAGCCGCAAAGGTGCTGGCTTTGCGTCATTCAGGTCGTTCAGGCTCACGCGACTTGCTGCAAAGCTGCAACTGAAGGTCCAACTTATGGTGCTTTTTACTGTGCCTTGGCGCCATAGCGCCTTCGCGGTAAAAAGTAAATTCATCATCCCTATTCCTTATTCCTTTTTTCTAACTAGCCAAAGTAGGATTAATCCCTTAATAGTAATACAAGCGTCGGCAGATACAGAATCCTGTCATGTCAAGGTTACCCTACCTCAGAGTTCAGTTCCTCAGCCAGGCTCACATGAGTCTGCATCGAAACCTTAGATTTTATTGAATTAGTAATAAGGCAATTTGCTTCGGTGCGTTGCAGTACACGTTCTGCACGATCCAAATCTTTGCTATACAAAACCGTGACGCTTGGCTCCAGTAAAACTTCCGACATTAAAAACTTCCCATCTACGTGTTCCAGGGTCCCCGTTGCTTTGCAACCAAACGATTCGAACTCGAGTTTTGAGTTTTCAGCAATAGCTAAAAAGGTTGTCATGAAACAACTGCTTACTGCGGCCGTAAATAAGTGCTCGGGTGACCAGATTCCAGGCATTCCCTTTGGGAACTGAGGTGGAGTAGCAACCTCAATGCAACCTCTTTCGTTTGGCGACACCGTTAGATCAGGCGAACACATAACTCCTTTGCGCGCTGAGTCCCAGCGCACTTCAACTATATATTGGTGATGTACCATAATTTTGACTTTAATATATTTTGTATTGCCAAGTTATAGGCGCTGCTGTCATTCTTACCTGACGTTTATCAGAATTGAGGATGATTCATCTCAGGGAAATTCTGCGGATCTTATTGTTGTTTTAAGTTTACACATGTCACCAATGACGCATCAGCGCAGACTATATTAATCAATCAATGAAGCATTTTTCGATTCAGTTCATAATCCTCCTGATTTTTGCAGCCGGATGCCAGCAAAGATTGACAACGCATCCAATCGAAAGAGTGAACGAAGGTCCTGCAGTTTTTGTCCCCGCTTCAGTACCGGATAGTTTTAGCGACGAGATGTATCAAAACCTCCGCTATAGCAAAGAGTTGTTTTTCTTTTATGATAACAGGAAATTTAAGCCTTTGTGGCTTGAGAACAACATGCTGACAGAAAAAGCCAGATCGATGCTAGACTTGATCGGTAACGCCAGAAGATATGGGCTATTGCCTCAAGACTATCATTTCCTCGAAATTTCACAAAAGGCAGAATTGACAGATTTACAAGATGTGCTTCGGCTGGAGATCTTGTTGTCCGATGCATTCCTGGGTATGGCTAACGATTTGAAGAAGGGACGTCTTATAAAGACGCATTCAATATTAGATAGTTTGAAGGTTGAAAATCTTACGGATTCTTTAAATATATTAAGTGTAAAGGCAGTTTTGGAATCGCAGGAGCCTACAACGAAGGGATATCGTGACTTGAGGATTGCGCTTAACAATATCCTGGATACTGCGAGAGCAGCGGATCGGGCGTTGCTCCTAAAGGGTATGACATACGATTCAAGTGCCGTTCATCGGGATGTAAGAACCCTTGAAGTCAATCTTGAACGGTGGAGAACTGAGACCGCTTCTCTTGAAGGTACATACGCTTGGGTTAATGTCCCTGCCTATATGTTCTACGTTGTCGAAAATGGTAAAGTGGTATTGGATTCAAGGGTTATTGTTGGAAGGCGAAGCAACGAGACCCCGCGCTTCAGCAGTAAAATCGAATGCTTCACCGTGTTTCCGTATTGGTATGTTCCTCGTAAAATTTCTGTTCAGGAATATTTACCAGCACTCAAGAAGGATACTGCCTTCCTGACACGGAATAACTTTGATGTACTGGATAGAAGTGGGAAAGTACAGGATCCTTCCGCTATTGATTGGAAGCAGCTGACGCCGAATAATTTTCCCTACACGTTAAGACAAAGAGAAGGGAAGGAGAATTCGTTGGGCGTTTTGAAATTTGTTTTTGATAATCCCTACGCTGTATTCGTTCACGATACCAACGCAAAGAGATTATTTAATAATAGGGTGAGGGCGTTAAGTCACGGATGTATTCGCATGGAGAAAGCCTATGAGTTCGCACACTATTTGATCAAGGGCCGTTCGAAGATCTCATCAGAGACATTGGATAAATATTTAAAAACGGAAAAGAAAGTCACCATCAATTTAGCGCCGTCCGTCCCTATTCATATCCGGTACTATACTTGTGAAATGAAAGATGGAAAGCTTTTAATCTACGATGATATTTACAGGCTGGACCAAAAGCTAATTGCCAATTTGTATCCGGTGCAGGATAATGCCGAGTATTAATTAAGACTTAATTCTTCTGTCCTCGTGTAGTATATTGTACTAAAGATAGAAAACCTTAAATGTTCTGACTATGCTGGGTACTTTAACACAGAAACAATGCGAATATGTACTAAGATCTGAGCTAGTGGGTCGGATAGGATGTTATGCTGCCGGTAAAGTCTACGTTGTACCGGTGGCATACGTTTTTCATAAAGAACATATTTATGCGCATTCCAAAGAAGGCTTAAAGATTAGAATGATGCGGAAAAACGCAAAAGTATGCTTTGAAGTGGAGAGTCGTGAGAGCTTGAATAAATGGAGGACGGTAATCTTGTGGGGAAAGTACGAGGAGTTAGAAACACTTCAGGAACAGAAGGAGGTGAAAAAGATTCTTCAGGATCGATTTATGGGGTACACAATGAGTGACACAGTGATGCCTCACCCCTTCAACGATTCGCCAGGGCAAGTTGAAAAGGCGCGGAAACCCGTGTTCTACAGAATTTCTATTGATGAAATTTCAGGCAGATTCGAAAAATAGATTTTTTTTTCGCTACCGTTCAGACGTCTTCACATCTGTTGTAAAAATTTCTGGCGCAATATTGAATTCGGTCTTAGCCAGGTATCGTGCATCAGGGTAATAAATGAAAAGACAGGTTCCGCCAGCAAGAATTGGGATAAGCTCCTCATGTAAACCCATGGGCACCGCTGGACAACCAAAACTTCTTCCCAGCCGGCCATATTTTTTAATGTATGAATCGCTAACATAATCTGCGCCATGCATCACTATGGCGCGAGCTTCAGCCATATCGTTGATTCCTTTTTCTACACCATGCAATTTGAGTGATACACCATGCTTACCAATATATTTTTGTCCAGTGATGTAAAAACCGAGACTGCTCTGATTTGAGTTAGGGACGTTTGAAAAACTTTCAGCAAACAGATTGCCGGTGTTTCTGCCATGGGCTGTCAATGTGTGAAATAATATCTTCTTTTCTTTCAGATCAATAACCCAAAGTCTTTTTTCATTTGATGATCTACGGAAGTCAATTATCGTCAGAACTTCTTTGTTCGAAATTTTGCCCGATTGTGCTAACAGTTGATACCCGGCAAGTGCTTTTTCGAATACATCGAATTGAGGTCGTTCCGAATCCCCAAAATGGATAGCGTTGTACAATGCCATTCCATCTGTCACTGAAGTAAGATTGAACGCCATGCATGGCATTATAATTAAAAACCCTAAGATGAATATGTATTTGTGAAAAGAGGAGCAATTGAGGGTTTTCTTCATTGGCGGCATTTCAAACAAATACAATCCTTCCAAAAAAAGTTCCCTTATTTATACTTTGAACCCTAAAAACTGTCAATCAAACGACAAGGCCCCACACCACCTTCTTTGGTTATGCCGTTCAGCGTGAAATTATTGCCTTCGATATACTTACATTAGAGCCCAAATCGGATTTTGTATCTACAAGCAAATATGACTATGAGTCGAATATTTTTTGCCATGGCAATGGGTCTTACTATACTTCTGGAGGCACACCCGGCCGTTGCACAGCAGTCAATAGGCACACCACCGCCATTCCATCAATACTTGCATAGCCCATGGGTGGACTCCGTGCTTAACCGCCTAAATCCAGATGAGCGCATTGCTCAACTTATCATGGTTGCAGCCTTTTCGAACCGGAATGAAGAACATACGGATGAAATTCTAAAGCTGATACGAGAACAAAAAATCGGAGGGCTTATATTTTTTCAAGGTGGTCCTGTTCGTCAGGCCACATTAATTAATCGCTATCAGGCTTCCTCCGCTGTCCCGTTGCTTATAGCCATGGATGCCGAGTGGGGCCTTGGAATGAGACTCGATAGTACGATCAGTTATCCCTTTCAGATGACATTGGGAGCGGTTGCCAATGATAGTATGGTTTATAAAATGGGTGTGCATGTAGCCCAACAGTTAAAGCGACTCGGTGTGCATATTAATTTTGCTCCGGTGATGGATGTTAACAACAATCCGCGTAACCCGGTCATTAATTATCGATCATTCGGTGAAAATAAGTTGGACGTCACAAGAAAGGCCCTGGCTTATATTGATGGTATGCAGGATAACAGGGTTCTTGCGACAGCAAAGCATTTCCCCGGTCACGGAGATACAGAAACAGATTCACATTTCGCTCTGCCACAAATAGATCATCCGCGCGAGCGCCTCGATTCGCTCGAACTTTATCCTTTTCGGGAAGCTGTTAAAGCTGGAATAGGTGGCATCATGGTCGCACATTTAAACATCCCTGCCCTGGACTCCGTTGCTCGTCCATCTACACTATCAAAGCCGATAATTACAGATTTGCTGAGAGGAGAATTGGGGTTTAACGGTCTGGTGGTTACCGATGCGATGAACATGCAGGCGGTAACGGCGAGCAACCCACCCGGCGTCATCGATCGGGATGCGCTGATCGCCGGGAATGATTTGCTCGAGTTTACTGAAGACGTTTCACGCACGATTTCGGAAGTGAAAAAAGCTCTTCGACAGGGGTTAATCAGTCAAAAAGAAATTGATGACAAGTGCAGGAAGGTCCTGGCCGTAAAATATTGGGTCGGATTAAATAAGCGCCCACAGATAAAATTAGAAAATATAGTGAACGATCTTAATACGCCGCAGTCGCGATTGCTGAAAAGGAATTTGATTGAGTCTGCAATAACTGTCTTAAAGAACGAGCAGAATTTGATACCGATTCGTCGTTTAGATAGCCTAAGCGTTGCGTCGGTCTCAATTGGCAAAAACCATTTGACTGATTTTCAACGAACGTTAGGGTTGTACACATCAGTAAGCCATTTTATCATTCCTAAGGATGCGGATGTCTCTGTGCTGGATTCAGTAAAGTTACAGCTGAAAAGATACAACCTCGTTATCGCCGGGTTACATGACGATCGCGCGCGCCCCCTGAATACTCTTAACCTTTCAGAGGACGTCGTACAATTTGTTGGCGAACTTGCGAAGCAGAAAAACGCTGTTATTACCGTATTCAAAAATCCCTATGTCCTCGACAGCATAGATTACATCGATGATGCTGATGGATTGATTGTCACCTATCAGGATAATCGCGATGCAGAGGAACTCGCAGGGCAGTTGATCTTCGGCGGAATTGGGTCCGGGGGTAGGCTACCCGTTAGCATTGGTGAAAAATTTTCCAGTGGCGACGGAATCGTCCTAACCGGTGGTATCAGATTCAAATATACCCTTCCAGAAGATGCGGGCATGGACTCGGGTGTTCTATCAAGGGTAGACTCTTTGGTCAATCAGGCACTCTCTGTAAGAGCGATTCCTGGTTGTCAGATCCTGGTGGCGAAAGATAAAAAGATCATAATGCATAAGGCATACGGTTTTCACGATTATAGCGATACGGTGAAGGTGAAGCTCGGCGATTTGTATGATCTTGCTTCGATCACAAAAATATCCACCGGATTGCCTGCCCTGATGAAGCTATATGATGAGGGTACGTTCAAACTTGATGCAACACTGGGTGATCACCTTCCCAAATTCAGGAGATCGAACAAAGCAGCAATCCCTATGTATGATATCCTCACTCATCAGGCCCGCTTTAGACCATGGATTCCATTTTGGAAAAATACGATCAAAGAAAATGGGCGTTACAAATGGTTCACCATTAAGAATGATTCATCAAAACGATACCCTATAAGGCTTACCGATCAAATGTATCTGAATCGAAAGTATCCGGAGAAAATTGTGAAGGCAATAAGGAAGTCGCCATTAGAGGCAGAGAAGAAATATGTTTACTCGGATTTCTTTTTTATTCTTGCTCCACGCGTTGTGGAGAGTATGATTGATCAGGATTTTGTCTCTTATATTCAGGGTAATTTTTATGCGCCTTTAGGCGCGACTTCCCTCACCTATAATCCATTAGCAAAATTTTCAAAAAAGGAAATCGTTCCGACTGAACATGACTACTCTTTTCGCCATGAGCCTATTCATGGTACAGTTCATGACGAAGGTGCGATCATGTTGGGGGGTGTATCCGGTCACGCCGGTCTGTTCGCAAATGCAAATGATCTTGCAAAACTAATGCAGATGTACCTGGATATGGGAGAGTACGGCGGTCAACGTTACATAAAAGAGGAGACGTTAAAGGAATGGACGCGGACTCAGTTTCCCGAAAACAACAACAGGAGAGCTTTGGGATTTGATAAACCGAACCTTGTATACCAGGGCGAGAATAATAATACGGCAAAAGATGCTGGCCCGCTGAGCTTTGGTCATACCGGATTTACCGGGACGATAACATGGATGGATCCGAAAACGGGTTTGTTGTACATTTTCCTTTCTAATCGCGTTAACCCCACACGCGATAACACCAGATTATATCGGCTTAATACAAGAACACAAATTCAACAGGTATTGTATGACGCGATGAAGGCGGATGGGCCACTTTAACAACAAATAAGAGTTCCAGGTTCAAAGTGTTCAAAATTCAAAGTTTAGGGTTCGGTCGAGGGGCGTTCGTAGCGGACGACGTACGACCCACTCCCTGTTCGCGCGCAGACGAACGGTTACCTTATTGGTATAACCGTATAACCACTATTTAGCGCCTGCTGAAAAAGAACGACATGATATTAACGAGAGTTACGTCCTTGGATGTCTGCCGGTGCGGTGGCCCGGTCAAATTGCGGTGGCCAGCATATTTCGACCCACCCTTT
>CAMLER010000132.1 GCA_946478915.1 uncultured Chryseolinea sp. | reverse complement strand
TGTTGTCGCTCGGACCGAGCGTGAAGCCCTGGAAGAATTCAGGAAACAGGATCCTGACTTTAAAGATCAGACGTTAAGACAAGACCCTGACGTAATGGACACCTGGTTTTCAAGCTGGTTGTGGCCGATCGCTGTTTTTGACACATCCGTTTTCAAGTCGGATGGGAACAAGGGAAATGCAGACTTGAATTACTATTACCCAACCAACGACCTGGTTACTGCTCCGGAGATTCTTTTCTTTTGGGTCGCTCGGATGATTATCGCTGGCTACGAATACCGGGGCGAAATGCCGTTTAAGAATGTTTACCTGACTGGAATTGTACGGGATAAACTTGGGCGGAAAATGTCCAAGTCCCTGGGAAATTCCCCGGACCCACTCGATCTCATTTCGACTTTCGGCGCAGATGCCGTCCGTGCGGGAATGTTATTCAGTTCACCCGCAGGGAACGATTTGCCTTATGATGAGAAGCTGATCGAACAAGGAAGAAACTTTGCAAACAAGATTTGGAATGCGTTCCGGCTTGTAAAGGGTTGGGAGGTAAGTGCAGACGTAACGACACCAGAAGAAAATAATCTCGGTATTCAATGGTTTGATTCCAGGATGAACGAATCCCTCACAATGCTTGATGATGACTTCACTAAGTTTAGAATGTCCTCGGCATTGCTTACGGTTTATAAATTGATTTGGGATGACTTCTGTTCGTGGTATCTCGAGATCATTAAGCCAGAATTCGGTAAGCCGATCGACGAAAAGACCTACCTGAAAACGATCGAGTTTTTCGAAACGTTGCTGAAGGCGCTTCACCCTTTCATGCCTTTTATTACAGAGGAACTGTGGCACGAATTGAAAGAGAGAAACGACAGTTGCATTATTGTTGCTTCATGGCCGGAACCAGTGGCTTCCGACAAATCCATCCTGGAAGAAAGCGTATTTGCTTTCGAAATTATTACCGAAATCCGTAATGCCAGAAATGCGAAAGGCATTTCTCCAAAAGAACAATTAAAAGTTTTGGTTAAGTCGAGCGGCGGCGAAAACCTAATAAGCAACTTTTGGCCAATCATCAAGAAACTTTCTAATCTAAGCGAGGTTTTGCCGACAGAAGAAAAGGTGTCGAATTGTACAACATTCATCATCAAGTCGACAGAATTTTTCATTCCGTTGGAAGGAAGGATCGATGCAGAAAAAGAACGCGAAGCATTGCTGAAAGACCTCGCCTATCAGAAAGGGTTCCTGGCTCAGGTTGAAAAAAAGTTGTCGAACGAAAAATTTGTGAAGAGTGCTCCTCCGCATGTGATCGACTTGGAAAGGAAGAAGAAGTCGGACGCAGAAGTGAAGATCAACGCGTTGGAAGAAAGTATTTCGAGACTGTAACGGATTAATGGTCCATATTCTTGTCAATTGTTGGGAACGGAATTGTATTGACTCATGATGAGTTTGAGATCATGTTCATCCGTTACGGACAGGCTATTCTGCCTGATGTATTCGTCCAATCGAGGGTTGTCATTAAAAATGCTGAGGAATTTCTTTCTTGAGGCTGGCAATTCCACCAGACGGTTTTCTTTGAGTACATAGTATCTGTTTTTTTTCAGGATTTTATCGTCCCTACTGCCCACATTCATCGCTACGTTATAGTCAGCTTTCCTAACGCTGATATATGTTTTTTTGAGCAGCGATACAGAACCCTCCTCCAACACCTCGAAAAATCCGGTATAGGGAACATCATCCTCATTCCGAAAAGACTTTCCATTGATAAAATATGCGGGTGTTCGCGTAATGGAATCAGCCCAAACGAAACTTTTTACCTTGCTGCCGGCTAAAACTTTAATCCCGCTCCTACTCTTAAATTCCAACTCGTCAAGGTGAATATCGTACCGCATGGGGAATCCTTCAATCAATTTTTCTTTTTCATAGAGCATAACGTTAGCGTTCCTCCAGTGGGTGTCCATGTAAGTATCGCCAACAACCTTTCCTTCAGGAAGAGGGATACCATAAAGGATGTCGCCTTCATCTATACCGTTATAATCGAACAATTTCTCCAGCGTGTTCGTCGCGCGGATATTGGGAGGAACGACTGACTGACCAAGCGCATGCAAAGCCGTTATCAGTAGAAGAATGATGCACACCAGTTTCTCCATTGTAGTATGGGATCTGAGTCAAAATTTAGGTACGGAATTTTAGGAGATCAATACCCCGGTTTGGGTGTAAATTGATTGGAGGGATTGAGGTTTAGGAATGTCCTAAGGGATGCTGCACGCCTTCACATTTGATCTGGGTCCAAAGAATGAATGATCACGATGTCTCGCCTGGATTTCAGTCTTGCATGAGAATGCAATATCACGGCATTCACATTTAATGTCACACTGTCGCAATCGTAAAATCAAATCCGTGCCGCCATTAAAAGCTCAATATTTTTATGCTTCAACCCGAATTTGCGTGCAACGTGCTCGTTGGTCAGTCCCCCCTTGTAAGTATAAACTCCTTTCATGAACCACTTGTGAGAAAAGATCATTGCTTCCACCCCACCCTCTTCGGCTGCCCTGAGAATTGTAGGTGTAAAAATATTGCTCAGTGCATTGGCCGCAGTATGCGCCACGCGGGAAGCTACATTGGGGACACAATAATGAATAACGCCATGCCTGCGAAAAACGGGCCTGCTCAGTGTTGTTAGCTCCGAAGTCTCGACACATCCTCCCTGGTCAATGCTAAGATCGATAATCAACGAATCCGGTTTCATATGGGTTACCATCTCCTCGGTAATAACATGACGCGCTCTACCCTTTTCAGCACGAAGTGCCCCAATTACCACGTCCGCTGTTTTCAAAGTATCGCCAAGGGTAACAGTATCGATAGTCGACGTGTATATCTGTTGACCCAGGATATGTTTGATACGCCTTAATTTGTACAGATGATTGTCGAACACCTCCACATGAGCCCCCAACCCCAAGGCCGCACGTGCTGCAAATTCGGCTACGGTACCAGCGCCGATAATAACCACTTTGGTCGGTGGTACACCGGTAATACCCCCCAGGATCACTCCCTTTCCGTTGTTGGCCGTACTTAGATACTCTGATGCTATTAACAGAACCGAGCTGCCAGCGATCTCGCTCATGGCGCGGATGATAGGCATGCCACCCACCTTATCCTCAATGTATTCATATGCCAATGCTATGATTTTTTTCTTGAGCATGGCCTGAAGTACTTCCACCTTCATCTGTCCCATCTGCATGGCAGAAATCAACGTTTGCCCTGGATGCATCATTTCAATTTCTTCCAGTGTGGCGGGCTCGATTTTTAAAATGACATCAGCCTTGTAAACTTCCTGGGGAGAATAAACGATCTTCGCGCCTGCGTCACTATACTCCTTATCGGAAAATTTCGAACCGAGGCCAGCTTTCGCCTCTACCCATATCTCATGACCATTGTTGACCAGGATAGCTACCGCGTCGGGCGTAAGGCTAATGCGATTCTCCTGTAAGGATATCTCCCGGGGTAACCCTATAAAGAAAGAGTGCTTTCCCTTTTTAACTTCCAATAATTTTTCCTGAGGGTGCAGGCTGGCTTTTGCTAATGCTTCAAAACCTGTTTTCTTTTTTTCCGTCATGGACAGCGATAGCTATTGTTCTTGTGGTATTTGTATCAACCTGAATAGTTACTTCGGCATGTTGCAATGGAATCAGGGATGGGATTTTTTCCGGCCACTCGATAAAACAAGGATATCCTGAATAAAAATATTCTTCTACTCCAATGTCAATTGCTTCAATCTCTTTTTCTATTCTATAAAAATCGAAATGATAAATACTTTTAAAAGCGCCTCCCGCATATTCGTTCACAATGGCGAATGTCGGGCTGTTTATCGTCTCAACAACTCCGGCGGCGGCACCTACTTTTTTTATGAGCGTGGTTTTTCCGGATCCCATTTCACCCCGGAAAAGCCAAACTTTATACGTGTCCAACATGCTGACGATTTCCTGAGCCACATCCGCCAAACCCTCGAGCGTCACCGATGCAAACACACGATCCTTTCGGGTTGTCACACGTTCTTCGAATTTAAGAAAATTATAGGAATGATCATTTCCTCCATACTCACCCCGCCGTGCTGAAATGTGTCCTTATAGAAATTTACATAATAATTGTAGTTGTTTGGATAAGCAAAGAACTGATCCTCGATTGCAAAGACATACGAGGAGGAAACATTTAATTTTGGTAGAAATAACCGCTCAGGCTTTTGAACGGTCATAACCTTATCTCCTTCGTACCCTAGATTCTTTCCTTGCTTGTATCTCAAATTTGAGTTAACAGACCTGTCACCGACGATTTTAAAGGGACGTTTTACACGTATGGTGCCATGGTCTGTTGTAATAACAACTCTCACATCCTTGTCCGCAATTTTTTTCAGAATATCAATAAGGGGAGAGTGCAGGAACCATGATTTGGTGATCGATCGGTAGGCAGACTCATCTGGTGCCAGCTCTCTTACCATAGCCATATCGGTACGCGCATGAGAAAGCATGTCCACGAAATTATATACGATGACGTTCAGGTCATTCTGGAAAAGATTGTTTACAGTATCGACAAGATTGCGTCCCTCTTCAAGATTTTTAATTTTATGATAGGACATCTTCACGTTCAAGTTGTTTCTGCGAAGCTGTTTTGAAAGAAACTCATCCTCAAAATTATTTTTTCCCTCATCTTCATCTTCGCCTACCCAAAGGTTAGGATTAGTCTTTGCCATTTCCGAAGGAAGTTGTCCAGAAAAAATAGCATTTCGTGCGTATGCCGTAGTAGTGGGTAGAATTGAATAGTAAGTTTCTTCCTTATCAACAGTAAAGTAGTCTGTTAGCTCTGGCTCAATCACCTTCCATTGATCATAGCGAAGGTTATCGATCAAAATAACAAATACAGGTTTCTTGCCCAGCTCGGGAAAGACTTTCCGTTTCATGAGTTGATGTGACAACAACGGTTTATCCGACTTCGGATCGTTTAGCCATGAATCGTAATTTCGAATAATAAACTTTGCAAAGCTGGCATTTGCCTCAGTCTTCTGCATATCGAGAACGTCAGCCATTCCTGCATTGTCTGCCTGATCCATTTGCAGCTCCCAGAACACAAGTTTCTTATAAATATCAGCCCACTGCTCGTGATTCATCACATCCTGAAATGCCATGCTGATCTTGCGAAATTCCTGCTGGTAGTTCAGATTTGTTTTCTCAATAACAAGGCGTTTGTTGTCAAGTATTTTTTTAACCGACAACAAAATCTGGCTCGGATTCAGCGGCTTAATGAGGTAGTCTGCAATCTTTGAGCCGATAGCCTCTTCCATGATATGCTCTTCTTCATTTTTGGTGATCATAACCACCGGAAGGTTGGGCTTATTGTTCTTGATTTGGGTGAGCGCTTCAAGTCCTGACATACCAGGCATGTTTTCATCGAGGAACACAACATCGTAATGTTTTTCATCGCTCTTTTCAACTGCCTCCGATCCATTGTTTACAGGGGTGATATCATACCCTCTTTGCTCGAGGAAAATAATGTGCGGTTTAAGCAAATCGATCTCGTCGTCGGCCCACAAAATGCTATATCTTTGCATAGTTGAATTTTTTGCAATTTAACCATTATTATCTAAGCCGTAGCCGCGATGGGCAACTTCTCTCAGGATGACTAAAAAGAAAACAATAAATGATCCTGTTTATGGATTTATAACCATCCCGAGCGAACTTATCAACGAGATCATCTCCCATCCTTTCTTTCAGCGTCTGCGACATATCAAACAACTCGGATTAACGCAATATGTTTACCCGGGGGCGTTGCACACCCGATTTCAACACGCCCTTGGATCCATGCACCTTATGGGAAAAGTATTGGATAGCTTGCGGCTGAAGGGGGTAGAAATATCTGACCAGGAGTACGAAGCCTCACAAATTGCCATACTGCTGCATGATATTGGTCATGGTCCGTTCTCTCATACATTGGAAAATGTACTCTCGCCAGGAATCAAACATGAAAGTCTCTCCTACCTTTTCATTAATAAACTGGATGATCAGTTCAATGGAGCACTGCAACTGACAATTCAGTTTTTCAGGAATAGTTATCCCCGCAAGTTCTTTCATCAGCTCATCTCCAGCCAGCTGGATATTGATAGGCTTGATTACCTGAAACGCGACTGCTTTTTCACGGGGGTTCAGGAAGGTACGATCGGAGTAGACCGCATTATCGCCATGCTAAACGTGCACGACGACGAGCTTGTTGTCGAGGAAAAAGGAATATACAGCATCGAAAATTTTTTGAACGCCCGACGACTTATGTATTGGCAGGTCTATTTGCATAAGACCTCGGTTAGTGCCGAACGAATGCTGGTGAACATCATTCGAAGAGCTCAGGCACTTGTGCGTGCAGACGAACCGTTACAATGCAGCCAACCTTTGAAATATTTCCTCTCCAGAAATTATACGCTACGCGATTTTAACGATGATCCGACAACGCTGGCAAACTACGGTTATCTCGATGATAACGACATATGGGGTGCATTAAAATTATGGAAGGCGTACCCGGATAGCATTTTATCATTGCTATCGCGAATGTTGCTGGAGCGTAATCTCTTTAGGGTTAGATTGTCAACCGAACCGATCAGGAAAATTGAAATTCAGAATATTAGGGAAGCGATCATGCGAGAGTATAATACCTTTCAATCAGAAACAGCTTATCTTTTTTCTCACGGCGTTGTTTCAAACGAAGCCTATGCTGAGGGTCAGCAGATAAATATCCTGATGAAGAACGGACAATTGCTTGACATTGCGCAAGCTTCCGATCTCCCAAACATTAAAGCCATTAGCAAAATCGTTAAAAAAAACTATCTCTGCTGGCCTAAAAATGTATCTTTGCTGCATTCTTAAATGTTGCCTGATATTTAGAAATTCTTGGTGGTGACTTATTACTGAACTAATCTTAATGAACTACTGAATATGGAATTTAGTGTCAATCAAATAGCCATGATGCTGGGGGGGGAAGTCGTTGGTGATGGCAATGCAAAAATTAAAATGTTGGGCAAAATTCAGGATGCTAAAAAAGGGCAGATCGCTTTTCTATCCAATCCAAAATATGAGCAATACATTTATAGTACACAGGCTACGGCTGTTATTGTAAAAAAGGATTTCGTTGCCCGAAAAGAAGTCGGCGCAATCCTTATTCTGGTGGATGACCCATACACAAGTTTCACGCGACTACTTGAAGAATATCATAAACTGGTTAGTTTTCAAAAAGCCGGAGTTGAGCAACCGAGTTTCATGCACGAAACAGCCTCGGCCGGAAAAGATATTTACAGGGGCGCTTTCTCGTATATTGGTAGCAACGTGCGCATTGGCGAAAATGTGAAAATTTATCCGCACGTTTATGTGGGCGATAACGTGTTTATCGGAAACAACACTATTCTTCATCCCGGTGTGAAGATCTATTCAGACAGTCGTATTGGAAATAACTGCGTCATTCATTCGGGCGCTGTTATTGGTAGCGACGGATTTGGATTTGCGCCACAGGAGGATGGATCTTATAAAACCATTCCACAGCTTGGCAATGTAACCCTGGAGGATAATGTAGCCATTGGAGCCAATACAGTCATTGATTGTGCGACTTTGTTTGGCGACTCTACTATGATACGCGAAGGGGTAAAACTGGATAACCTCATTCAGATTGCGCACAACGTTGAAATCGGAAAGAACACGGTTATTGCAGCTCAAACCGGCATTTCTGGATCTACAAAGATCGGTGAAAATTGCATGCTGGCCGGACAGGTTGGGATTGCAGGTCATCTTGTGGTACCTAACGGAACCCACCTGGGCGCTCAGTCCGGTGTCTCCAAATCCATCAAGGATGAAGGCCAGCGTATGATGGGCTCTCCAGCGTTTGAGTTCGGATCCTACTTCAAATCATACGCTGTTTTCAAGAAATTGCCGGACATTTATCATCGCCTGAAAGAACTCGAGGACAAAGTCCAAACAACCCCGCATGGCCCTCTGCCAACGGACTAAAATCCCATCCAGGGCCTACAAAATTGGTTATTCTGAGGAATTGAGCTTAAATTTGCCCACTTTGCACATACATGCTCAATATTAAACAGCAAACCATTCAGAAATCGGTAACCCTATCGGGTGTAGGACTTCATACGGGCGTACAAACAAACATGACATTCGTCCCAGCGAAACCTAATCATGGGATAAAATTTCAGAGGGTAGATATGCCCGGATCACCCATCATTGATGCGGACTGCGACAATGTCGTCGATGTATCGAGAGGAACGACTATCGAGCAAAGCGGTGCGCGCGTCAGCACCATCGAACATACCCTGGCTGCATTAACAGGACTTGAAATTGATAATGTACTTATTCAATTGGATGGTCCGGAATGTCCCATCATGGATGGAAGTTCCATCGAGTTTGTCGGTACGCTGAAGGCTGCGGGCACCGAAGAACAAAATGCGTTGCGTGATTTTTTTGAAGTACAGGAACCTCTGTTCTATCGCGAAGCTGCGCGCAACGTCGAGATAGCAGCCCTACCGTTGGATGATTACCGCGTTACGGTAATGATTGATTACAACTCGCCCGTGCTGGGAAGTCAGCATGCATCGATTACCGATATCAGACAATTTGAAAAAGAGATTGCTTCGTGCAGAACGTTTTGCTTCTTGCACGAGCTGGAGATGCTGTACAAAAACAATTTAATTCGTGGAGGCGACCTGAACAATGCGATCGTAATTGTTGATCGGGTTGTACAGGAAAACGAGTTGGACAACATAGCCAAGATGCTTGGAAAACCAAAAGTGGCAATCAAGCAAGAGGGCATTTTGAACAATATCGAACTTAGATATAAGAACGAACCAGCCAGACATAAGCTGCTTGATATTGTAGGTGATCTGACTTTAGCGGGGCGTCCGCTCAAGGCGCAGGTTCTCGCGGCGCGACCGGGCCACGCGGCAAATGTAGCTTTTGCAAAGAAGCTAAAGAAGGCAATGCAGGAGTCTGACAAAAAAGGCAAACCAAAATATAATCCAACGTTGCCTCCTGTAATGGATATCAACAAAATTGCCGGTACGTTGCCACATCGATATCCTTTCCTTCTGATCGACAAGATTATTTACCTCGATAATGAAAGCGTTGCCGGTGTTAAGAACGTAACTGCTAACGAATATTTCTTTCAGGGACACTTTCCGGGAAATCCGGTCATGCCAGGTGTGCTTCAGATTGAAGCAATGGCTCAGATTGGCGGCATTCTAGTGTTGAACACAGTACCCGATCCCGAAAATTATTGGACGTACTTCCTGGGCATCGAGAATTTCAGATTTAGGAAGATGGTCCTTCCCGGTGATACACTTGTTATACAGTGCGATCTACTTGCACCGATAAAGCGCGGAATCGCCAAAATGACGGGACGCGCTTATGTAGGCAATACGCTGGTGTGCGAAGGAACCATGACCGCCAGTATAGTCCGAAAAGATTCATGAGCAGATTTCCACACGCTAACGTACATCCTGATGCTCAAATTGGTAACAACGTTACTATCGAGCCATTCGCAACCGTTCAAAAAGATGTAGTAATTGGTGATGACTGCTGGATCGGCACGAATGCAATAATTTGGGATGGTTCGCGTTTGGGAAAGAACGTAAAAGTTTTTCCAGGAGCCTCAATATCTTCCATACCTCAGGATCTGAAGTTTGCCGGAGAGAAAACTCAAACTATCATTGGTGATAATACCGTCGTACGTGAGGCTGTAACAATCAGCCGCGGTACGACAGATAAGTTTAAAACTGTGATTGGCAATAATTGTCTGTTGATGGCGTACGTTCACGTAGCTCACGATTGCCTTGTTGGCAACAATTGTATCCTGGTTAATACAGTGCAGGTTGCAGGTCATGTAACAATCGATGATTGGGCGATTATCGGTGGTGCGAGTGCCCTTCATCAATTTGTTAAGGTCGGCGCACATGTTATGCTGTCCGGAGGATCGCTTGTACGGAAAGACGTTCCCCCATTCACGAAAGCCGCCCGGGAGCCGCTTACATATGCGGGTATCAATACCGTTGGCCTCCGGAGACGAG
>CAMLER010000131.1 GCA_946478915.1 uncultured Chryseolinea sp. | reverse complement strand
TACCCTGATACGATCTCCTACGCCCTTCTTTAGAAATTTTCGAATTTGTCCATTTACAGGAAGGATAAAGCTTCCATCTCCCATGGGAAGTAGGGAAACTCTTTCGAAACAATAATGATCGAGTTGGCCCTTTACTCTAAATGATACTTTATAGCCTGGCCTTAACTTTTGAGCCTGGGATGCACTAATTTCGATGTATGACCATCCCGTCTTTTCACCCTTCTTTGAAAATTGTAAAATAGTCGTGGTGTACTCAAGCATATCAGAGTTTGATCATGTCGTTAATAGTGGGTTTTAAATCTCGGAAAAATTCTAAAAAATTGGGATTATGATTGTGCAAATAATAAATGCTTACTTTTATATATATGGGATTAGAGCAGGAACTTAAGCAGGAACGGTTTGACAATGTTTATGAGAAGATGGTAGTGAACATATTCTTTACCGGGAGTTGGCTCGCGAACCTTAATGCATCCCGGCTGAAACCCTTTGGACTGACTCCAGAACAATACAATGTTCTTCGAATTTTACGAGGAAGCCACCCCAAGCCTATGATGCTGGCAGATATAACATCAAGAATGATCGACCGCAATAGCAATGCTACTCGGTTGGTGGAGAAGCTGAAATCAAAGGGACTTGTAAACCGCGAAATATGTGAAACTAACAGAAGGCAAGTCGATATTTCCATTACTGAATCGGGCCTTGCAGTTCTTTCCAGAATTGACGAGGGACTTGATGGATGGCTACAGAATCTTAAAACGATTCCACAATCAGAAGTCGAAACACTGAACGCTATACTCGATAAGTTACGCGGATAGTTGAACCAGCCGTTGCAGATCCATGTTCGATTATTGATGATGTGATTACCGATCAAAGTGAGCAGAACAATGCGAAAGTCAAATCAAATCGAACACCCTGTAATAGATCTCATCAGGAACAGAAGAAGTTCCCGGGCATTTTCCAAAAGGCCGATTGAACCGGAACGAATCTATTCTCTGTTTGAAGCCACCCGGTGGGCTCCCTCCAGTACGAACGAACAGCCGTGGTTGTACATCTATGCAACACATGATCAAACAGATCTTTGGAACAAACTTTTCAATTGCTTGAATGAAGGGAATAAATTATGGGCGAAGGATGCGCCACTGATCATATTAAGCCTGGCCCGAAAGAACTTTTCTATTTATCCAGGCGCTAATGCTCACGCAATGTATGATTTGGGTGGAGCGAACTCCTTTCTGACCCTTCAGGCTGTGGAAATGGGATTGCAGGTTCGACAAATGGCTGGGTTTAATCCTGCAAAAACTATAGAGGAAATTCGTATTCCAACTACGTATGAGTTAGGTGTCTTTATCGCAGTGGGATATCCGGGAGATCCTGAAACGCTTCCTGAAAAGTTAAAGGTCCGTGAACAACAACCTCGGGAAAGATTTCTGCAACAGGAATTTGTGATGAACCAGATTTTTGGATAACACATAGCGCTTTCTTGACTGTTTGGTTACGAAGTGGCGAGTGATGTTTCATTGAAAAAAAGAGACAGTTTAGAAATGTGGAGGCAACGTATGGTGGCGAAATTTCTTCCGGTATTCTTTGTCTTCTACGCAACATTCGCGTCAGCACAAAATGTGATTGTTGAGGGGGTCATTTATGGTGACAAAGATGAAACACTTCCACAGGCTCACATCCTTGTTCTGCCGGACTCAGTATTTGGAACCACCGATATTGAAGGGGTTTTTTCAGTGTCGGTGAGCGGGGGACACAAACGTGTCCAGGTATCTTTCGTAGGGTACGAGATTTTTAATAAAACGCTCTTTCTGCGCAACGACACAGTCTTGGTTTGTAGATTAAGATCTAATTCGAAACAGCTGGAGGAAGTCGTTATCACGAGCACGCGGGATAACTATCAGCAAATTTTCGAAGACAATCAAACCAGTAAGCATGTTCTCACCAAGGAAGACATCAATGCCATCCCAGTCTTAGGAGGTGAAGCTGATGTGATCAAGACGCTGCAACTATTGCCGGGAACAGTAAGGGGTATTGAGGGGAGTAGTGACTTATTTGTGCGTGGAGGAGCCGCGGATCAAAATTTGGTTTTGCTTGATGAAGCGACCATCTATAACACTAGTCATCTCTTTGGTTTCTTATCGGTGTTTAATGCCGATGTACTTGATCGCGTGGAAGCAATTAACGGAGGATTCCCCGCTGAATTCGGCGGAAGATTATCTTCAATTCTCAATGTCCACACAAAGTCATCGATACCTGAAAAGACTTCAGTTTCCGGTGACATTGGCCTTATCGCGTCGCGGCTATTCATCGAACAACCGATCGTAAAGAACAAGGCTAGCTTCTGGATAGCGGGCCGCCGTACCTACATTGACCAGGTGTTGCGCGCCGTAGGGGAAGAACTACCCTACTTCTTCTATGACCTCAATGGTAAATTTCTTTTCAAACCAACACCTCGTGATGATATTCAATTCAGTTATTACAGCGGTGATGATGTGCTCGATCTGTTTCGCGATCGCGATGGAGATGGGGATGGATTTTTGACCACGTATGCTTCCGGAAACAGCAGCCAGTCACTCCGTTGGAAGAGGCGAGTTAATAACGAATGGTATAGCACCCTCTCCCTAGCACGTACAAAATATCACTATAACATTCGAAATGCTTTTGAAGAAAATGAGTTACTCGCTCATTCTGAAATTGAAGATTATAGCGGCCGCCTCCTTTTTGAAAACGACTCTATCGGCATAGGCTCGTTAAGAACCGGAATTGAATGGACCCTCCACCAGGTGAGCCCCAACATCATTAACACGGCAGGAACTATTTCGGAAATATTCGAAAGCACTTTTTCCAATGGTCGCACAGCAAATGAATTTGCTGCGCATTTGCAATATGAATGGTCGCCGCACAAACGAATCCAATTAAGTGCGGGTTTGCGCATATCGTCTGCAGTCGTCCCCAAGAAGAGTTATTTTTTTCCGGAGCCGCGGCTCTCGGTTCGTTATGAGCTAAACAATAAAGAGGCTATAAAGCTGAGCTATTCACGAATGGTTCAATACATGCATCGAATATCTAATTCGGCTGTCTCATCACCTACGGATGTTTGGTATCCGGTAACGGATAGCATACGGCCTCAGACTTCTCATCAGGTTGCGCTTGCATGGCAACGTCAACCAGAGGGCGAAGGATTCTTTTTTAGTGTCGAAGGATATTACAAGCAAATGAATCAATTGATTGGCTATGAAGAAGGAACAAACCTCTTTTTAAATACTGATTTTGAATCGAGGTTAATACAGGGTAAAGGCAAAGCTTATGGAGCCGAATTTTTGGTAAGAAAGAATACAGGTAAGCTTACAGGATGGATAAGTTATACATTATCATGGGCACACCGGCAATTTGATGAGATTAATGCCGGAAAGTGGTTCCCCTCCCGCTATGACAGGCGACACAATGGAGCGATAGTTGCCCAATACGCATTCGATAAACGTTGGGCTTTGTCTTTCGTCTGGGAATATATTTCAGGGTCGCGATTTACACCGATCATCGGTCAGTATGCCATCTTAGCTCCGACGTTGACTGGTGCAGATCTAATTCCAGTATTCTCGGGAATCAACGAGGTTAAACTTGCCGCTTCTCATCGTTTGGATATCGGCCTGAAATTTAAGAGTAATCCGGACAGGAAGTTTCAATGGCACTGGTTCGCTGGTGTATACAATGTATATAATCGCGCTAATCCTATTGGCATTAATATAGAGCAGGACGAAGTGGATAATTCGCTGCGATACACGCAGCCTGGATTGTTTGGCGTATTACCTTTTTTAAGTTATGGATTTAAGTTTTGATGGTCTGATTCGCAACGGTTCAATCACCGTACTTAGGAAGGCAGTGAAATTTTTTACCTGTCTCATTCCAATTGTGGTATCAGGTTGTCTGCCGGAACCGCTAGATGTAGACGGGTTGCCAGTCGTAAAGCCTGAAATCGTAGTTTCATCTCAGATGGTTTCCGACCAATCCATAGTAATATTGTTAACAAAGACATTTGGAGCGCTCGATGCAAGTGACGATAGTGATCCGGAGGAATTGCTGCAACAGATCGCTATTAATGATGCAGTGGTCACTATCACTGGTCCGTTGGGTACGTATCAATTGGAACCATTAGACAATGGGTTATATGGTGGCCTTCCTATTCCATTTGAGGTTGGACAGCAATATACCCTTAACGCATCAAGTGAAGTGTTGGGTGAAGTGAGTGCTACTACCACGGTGAAACCAATGGTTTCGTTTGATGACATTAAGGCGGAGCTCATCTATAATGGCTACGATGATACACTGGCACAAATCACGTATCGCATCCAGGATCCTCCTGATCGCAATTGGTATATGCTGAACGTTCAGGAAGTTGAAAGAGTCGACGTGATTGAGAATTTAATTAATCCGAGAGCTTTTACCAGAGTTTTAGAGGACACCGACTTCAATGGGCAAACATACCAGGAGACATTTCGCGTCTTCCCCCGAGATTTTATTCCCGGCGATACGATTGCAGTATCGCTGTCAAACGTGAGCAAGGAATATTATGACTTTATTAGTTTAAGGCTTGATAACAGGTATACTTTCGTCGAATATATAAGCGAACCTGTAAACTATCCGTCAAACGTTATTGGAGGCCGAGGGTTTTTTAATCTTTATATTCCGGATTTTGAAATCTTCGTGCTGGAATATTAGGAAACGACGTTCGCCCGTCTTATATTCTTCATATCATTTATATGCGGACTTTATTTTGGAGAGTTCTTAACACAGTTGTTCTTGGCCTATGTCATTTGACGACACAGGCCCAGACCTATCCGCCGGATTTTGCTCAGGTATTGGTTGCCAACAATATTTCCAATCCTACTGCCATGGCATTTGCTCCTGATGGGAGAATATTTGTGGCGGAACAAGCGGGCCGGCTTCGTGTAATTAAAAACGGGGTCCTCCTTTCAACATCATTTGTGGAATTAAACGTTAGTTCCACTGGGGAACGAGGATTGATAGGCATCGCTCTTGACCCGGACTTTACGAACAATAAGTACATTTATCTTTACTATACTGTTCCGGGATCGCCGGCCCACAACCGCGTCAGCAGATTTACGGCTAACGGAGATATTGCGCTTGCCGGCAGTGAGTTCGTGGTTCTAAATCTCGACCCATTAAGCAATGCGACTAACCATAACGGTGGGGCTATGCAATTCGGTAAGGATGGAAAGTTGTATGTCGCTATCGGAGAAAACGCAAATCCTTCTCATGCACAGAACCTTGACACCTATCATGGAAAAATTCTGCGGATAAACAAAGACGGAAGTGTGCCCTCAGGTAATCCTTTTACGACGGGGAGCGAACAGCGAAAACGGGTCTGGGCGTATGGCGTGCGCAATCCCTTTACGTTTTCAGTTCATCCCGAAACTGGTAGAATTCTGGTGAACGACGTCGGTCAGGCTTTATGGGAAGAAGTAAATGATGCGAGTGAACCGGGCAAAAATTTCGGTTGGCCAACCACTGAAGGGAAATTTGATGCTACAACATACCCTGCCCTGACAAATCCGATTTTCGCCTATCGTCGCGCAGTCAATGAAGGCTGCGCTATTACAGGGGGTGTCTTTTTCTATCCCTCATCCACAAATTATCCAGCCGACTATTTAGACAATTATTTTATTCAGGACTTTTGTAGTCGGTGGATAGACTATTTGGATGTGGAAAAAACTGACGTCCCACGGACGCGTTTCGCTTCATTAATAGCTGCAAATGGTGTTGCGTTGTCTGTTGGGGTTGACGGAAATCTATACTATCTCAGTCGAGGTGCGGGCGCCCTTTACAAAATCATTTATAACAAAACCACATTACCTTATATTACTGAACAACCACAATCGGCTACAGTTGCCGAAGGTGAACTGGTCACATTTAGAGTGAATTCGCTTGGTACTACGCCGTTTCAATATCAATGGCAAAAAGACGGCATTGATATACCAAATGCAACCGGCCAATCTCATTCCTTTAATGCAAGCCCATCTGACGGAGGTAATTATCGGGTTGTGGTTTCAAATTCAGCTGGTAGTGCAACAAGCAATTCTGCAACTCTCACAGTAATCAGTAATGTCCGGCCTACCGCTCTTATCACGTCTCCGGCGGATAGCTCACTGTACACCGCAGGTACGGATATAATGTTTTCGGGGAAAGGATCCGATCCGGAAGATGGCGACTTACCGCCTGACGCTTTTCATTGGCAAATTGATTTCCATCACGATACGCACAAGCATGACCAACCGTCTATCCCTGGGGTTGCGTCAGGGAGCTTTTTTATTCCGGATGAAGGTGAGACATCTGATAATGTTTGGTACACGCTTCTCTTGACCGTTACTGACTCAAAAGGCTCAACGGCAAAAGATTCAGTTAAAATACTTCCACGAAAATCCGTGATCTCACTTTTAACGGAACCCCCGGGACTGAAAGTAATGATTGACGGCCAGCCATTTTCAGCACCTATTGAAATTATCAGCGTGGAGGGAATGAAGAGGACGTTTGGCGTGGAAAGTCCTCAGAACATGAACGGTCGTGAATTTGAATTTGAGGCATGGTCCAACGATGGTGAAATTATTCAGACAATTGTGACGCCAACAAATGATCTGTCTCTCACAGCGCAATTTGGTATAACGGTTGGTACGGAAGAGAATAGTTCTTCTGTGGGAAATATGATTCTATTTCCCAATCCTTCCACTGATAATTATTGCAATGTTCAGTTTTCTGTCTCCCGTCCGCAAAATGTCTCCATCCGATTGGTCAACATTTTGGGCCAGGAGATTCTTGAGCATACCGAATTCATGCCAGCGGGTGAGCAGGATATTTTACTCAATCTGGCGAAGACGGCTCCTGGAATTTACTATGTTATTGTGGATGCTGAAGATCTCCAAGCTGCGGCAAAACTTATTGTTGACGCCACCAAATAACTAAGGAGTTAATTCTGTAATTATTTCGTGATATGCAGGGAAGTCGTGGAGCAGTTGTTCACGTCTACCAATTTGAAAATCCTTGAAATCAAATCCCGGGGCAACGGTGCAACTGGCAAGCGTGTATGAATTTGGCTTTGATACTATTGCCCCAAACCAACAATTTGCCGGGATTGTGACCTGAAATGATTCACCGTCGTCGATGTTATTTCCAAGCTTGACGATAGAAAGGCTTTCCTGGCGCAGCACATAGATCTTCAAACAACAACCTGCGTGAAAATGCCAGAGCTCGTCCGATTTTATGCGGTGGAAAACGGATCTATCCTGGGATCTTAGCAGAAAATAAATTGCCGTAGAAAAGCTACGGTGAGAATCAAATCTTGATGGAAGGCCGCAAACCTGAATATTTTCAGGTGATCGGTACGTTTCCTTGTAAAATCCTCCTTCAGGATGTGCGGTTAGAGCCAGTTTTTCAATCCAGTATTGGGCCGGGACCATCTCCATGCTCATTTCAATGACATTTAATTACTGTGCGAAGCTAAATCCGTTTATATCAATTCGAATCGTTAGTTAAAACAAAAATAGATTTGTACACGTGGTAGTCAAATGTTTACTTTGCATCCTTAAAAATGACTCCGTAGCTCAGCTGGTAGAGCAATTGACTCTTAATCAATGGGTCGAGAGTTCGAATCTCTCCGGGGTCACTTCATTAATTCAATTTCGGCGGGTAATTAGCTCAGTTGGTTTAGAGCACTACCTTGACAGGGTAGGGGTCACAGGTTCGAATCCTGTATTACCCACATCGGACCAAAAAGGGTAGCTGTATCTTAATAGGACGTATACCCTAAACGTTGTGAGGGAATTTTCTTCTTCATTTTCAACTTTTCCAAAGAAATAGCTTCCTCTTAATCTTCAAAAAATTGAACAAACCACTATTGTAGCTTGGCGATTGCAAAACTATCTTTGTTCATGCCATACCTCCGACTGATATTCACTTTTCTTCTTTTGACATCTCTTGATTGCTATTCACAATACATTCCTAAGTTCGATGTTCAGGGACATCGGGGTGCCAGAGGACTCTTGCCAGAGAACAGTATTGCTGGATTTTTGCTCGCCCTTGATTCAGGCGTAACTACTTTGGAATTGGACGTGGTTATAACAAAAGATAAACAGGTTATTGTTTCTCATGAGCCATGGATGTCGGCGGACATTTGCCAGGATTCCTTGGGAAATGCAATACAGGAAAAGGATGAAAAGAAATTCAATATTTATAATCTTACTTACGACCAGGTTAAAAAATATGACTGTGGGTCGATTGGTAACAAGGAGTTTCCCCGTCAGAAAAAAGCAGCATCTACCAAGCCTTTGCTAAGCGATCTCATCGCTGCCGTGGAATATCACATTAAGAGTTACGCCTTGTATGAGGTCGATTACAACATTGAAATAAAAAGCAGTCCAAGCGGCGACAAAAAGTTTCATCCCACCGTCGAAGAATTTTCAGATCTGGTTTATAAACTGATCGACGAATATCTTCCGCTTGAAAGAGTGGTAATACAATCCTTCGATTTCAGGGTACTCAAATACTGGCACAAAAAATATCCGAACATAAGGCTTTCCGCTCTTGTGCAGAATACAAAATCAATAGAAAGTAATCTTTCCGATCTGGGTTTTAAACCGCATGTGTACAGTCCATACTTCAAACTACTCTCCCGAGATAAGGTGCAGTATTTGCGCTCGCAAAAAATTCGCGTAATCCCATGGACTGTCAATGAGGTTTCGGATATGTTGTCGCTAAAGGGAATGGGTGTCGACGGATTCATTACGGACTATCCGGACAGGGCGCGAAAGTACAAGATGACATTAAATATCCAGCGGCCTTAGCGTTGATAAGCAAAGTCATTAGCAGACACTCAAATTATCTTAGTATCATTGCAAAATTTTTTGAATGAAAAAATATGATGTATATGGCATCGGTAATGCCATCGTAGATATCGTAACGGAGGTTGAGAACGATTTTTTTACCAGGAATAGCGTCGAAAAGGGTGTAATGACTTTGGTTGATGAGAAACGTCAATCAGAGTTGATGTCGGCGATCGACATGAAAAAAAGCAAAATGAGCGGGGGTGGATCTGCTGCGAATACTGTTGTCGCGGTCAACCAGTTTGGAGGAAAAAGCTTTTATTCTCTACTCGTTGCTAAAGACGATCTGGGCAAATTTTTTCTCGACGATTTGAAGTGGAATGGTGTTGATACCAACCTTAAATATGAGGATTGTCCTGAAGGCCTTACTGGACGATGTCTGGTGATGACCACTCCGGACGCCAACAGAACACTGAATACATTTCTTGGGGTAAGCTCCTTTCTTTCAACCAGTTCTTTGGATCGTGAATCAATCAAGAATTCTTCGATCGTATATCTGGAGGGCTATCTTGTGGCAAGTCCAAAAGGACTCGAAGCTATCAAAGAAGCAAAACGCATAGCAGAATCTAACAAAGTGGATGTTGCGCTAACGTTTTCAGATCCAAGCATGGTAAAATATTTTAGTAAACAGGTTGAAGAGGTAGTTGGCGCGAGCGTTGATTTACTGTTTTGCAATGACGAAGAGGCGTTAATTTTCACTGGGACATCGTCCATTTCAGATGCCCGAGAGAAACTGCGCCAGGTTGCCAAGAAGTTCGTAATAACCCTTGGAGCAAATGGCGCATTGATTTATGATGGGGACACGTTTATTAATATCGAGCCATACAAGGTTGGCGCAGTTGATACAAATGGCGCCGGAGATATGTTTTCGGGTGCCTTCCTTTATGGAATAACCCATCAGCACAGCTTTGCGGAAGCGGGTAAACTTGCTTCATTGGCCTCCTCTCGCGTTGTAACGCAGTTTGGCCCGCGCTTGGAAATAAAGCAAGCCAGGGCCATTTTGCAAGAATTGGGCCGTCGTTAGTTCCATAAAGCGCGCTGCGGTTTGTAAATCCAGAAAATCCTCATCATCTTTGCAGCCCTTTTTAGAATTTAAAGTTAATATCGAACGCGATGAAACGGACATTTCAGCCTTCCCGAAGAAAAAGAAAGAATAAACACGGATTTCGTGAACGAATGGCTACTGCCAACGGCCGCA
>CAMLER010000130.1 GCA_946478915.1 uncultured Chryseolinea sp. | reverse complement strand
CGGTGACAATAACATCCCGGTTCGGAACCATATTTGCCGAATCACCAATTACCTGCCAGGGCACATTCCAGTATTCCTGAGCGAATGAGGAACCGGAGGCAAATAATACTGAAAGGAAGAATGCGATGCCAGGTAGAGTTCTAACCATCCATTAACTTATATTCTGCACAAAACCAAGGGAACATACACATAAAGGCCGGACAGCTAATTTCCCCTTCAATGATGCTCCAATAATTACACTAATTACATTCGGCGAAGCGATAAAGCAACAGATGTCGGATTTTTTAGATAGACAGATCCAAAACATGTGAATCCTTCTGTTTCTGCGTCAAATGTTTATTTTAGCGGAACACATCCATTGAACTAAACAACTTTTCACAAACCAAACGCACATTATGTCACCGTACGTTGCAGAATTTTTCGGCACCATGATCCTGATCTTGTTGGGCAATGGTGTCGTGGCGGGCGTCCTTTTAAAAGATTCCAAAGCTGAGAAGGCTGGTTGGCTTACCATCGTGTTGGGTTGGGGACTGGCTGTCACTTTGTCAATATACGCCGTCGGAAGGATCAGTGGCGCTCACATTAATCCGGCTGTCACGATCGGCTTATGGGCCGCCGGGGACTTCTCAGCAGATCTCGTCGTTGGTTACATACTCGCTCAATTAGCAGGTGCATTCACGGGTGCTATCCTCGTTTGGCTGCATTATTTTCCTCATTGGAAGGTTACTGATAATCCCGGACTGAAACTTGCCACCTTTAGTTGTGCACCCGCTATCCGCACATCAATTCCAAACCTGCTCAGTGAGATTATCGGAACTACGGTGCTGGTAACTGGTGTGCTATTTATCGGAGCCAACAAATTTGCGGATGGTCTCAATCCCCTGGTGGTGGGAGCGCTGGTCGCATCAATCGGATTGAGTCTCGGCGGACCAACAGGCTTCGCTATTAATCCTGCACGCGACCTCGGACCAAGGATTGCTCACGCCGTGCTGCCTATCGCTGGAAAGGGCAGCTCCGACTGGGCTTACAGCTGGATTCCAGTAGTCGGTCCGTTAATCGGTGCACTCCTCGGCGCAGGTCTTTATCGTATCCTTTTTGATTAGCTGTCAGCTAACAGCCCACAGCTAACAGCCTGGTACGAAAATATTCAACGTTCAACTTAGATCAATACACAGATACATCAGCACATCAAACCTCAACACTTAAACACCTCAACACTTTGACACGCACACACTGTGTTCTAAGCACAACCTCAACACATCGAACCTCAACACCTCAACACTTAAAAACATGAAGCACATCATCGCACTCGATCAGGGAACAACAAGCTCGCGCGCCGTGCTCTTTAAGGAAGATGGACAGATCGTGGGAATCGCTCAACAGGAATTTCGACAGATATTTCCTCAGTCCGGTTGGGTTGAGCACGATCCGATAGAGATTCTTTCTACGCAAATGGGAGTGCTTGACAAAGTCGTCAGAGAAAATAAAGTTAATCCCTCTTCAATTGCTGCAATCGGCATAACTAATCAGCGTGAAACGGCTGTGGTTTGGGATCGTAAAACAGGTCAGCCCGTATATAATGCGATAGTTTGGCAAGACAAGCGGACTGCATCGATATGCGAAGACTTAAAGAAGAAGGGTCTTGAAGACTATGTGAAGCAACATACCGGACTCGTCATTGACTCTTATTTTTCTGCGACAAAAGTGAAATGGATACTGGACAATGTACCGCAGGCAAAGGAAAAAGCAAAACGCGGGGACCTTGCATTTGGGACCATTGACACCTGGCTCATCTGGAACATGACCAAAGGGAAGAGTCATGTGACCGACTACACCAATGCGTCGCGCACAATGTTGTATGACATCAAAAAGCTTGCTTGGGATAAAAAATTGTTGGACGAACTGGATGTTGATGAATCCATGCTTCCTGAAGTAAAACCATCTGCAGCGCATTTTGGTAATTATAACTTGAATGGAAGTGAGATTCCGATCGCGGGAATCGCTGGTGATCAGCAGGCTGCTCTTTTCGGTCAGGCGTGCTTCGAGCCGGGCATGGCCAAGAATACCTATGGAACGGGGTGCTTTATGCTGATGAATACGGGTTCAGATATTCAGTTTTCAAAGAACGGTTTGATCACGACAATAGCCTGGGGGTTGGATGACAAAGTTGAGTATGCGTTGGAGGGTAGCGTGTTCATTGCCGGTGCGGCAGTTCAGTGGCTAAGAGACAGTTTGCATCTGATCGATCAGTCCAAAGATTCAGAATATTTTGCAACTAAAGCATTAGGGTCAAACGAAGTTTACGTAGTGCCCGCCTTTGCGGGACTGGGAGCTCCGTATTGGGACATGTATGCGCGGGGTGCCATTTTTGGATTGACGCGTGATACTGGTAAGGATCATATCATCAAAGCTACGCTTGAATCTCTGGCTTATCAGACGAAAGATATTTTAAACGCGATGGAAGAGGACGCTGGAATTCGACTTGCAATGTTAAAAGTTGATGGTGGAGCCAGCGCCAATAATATCCTGATGCAATTTCAGGCCGACATCTTAAATACCCCTGTTGAACGACCTGAAGTCATCGAGTCGACTGCAATGGGCGCGGCATATCTTGCTGGTATTCAAATAGGATTATGGAAAAAAGAAGACATTATAAGAAATCGAAAAATCCAAAAGACCTTTACACCATCGATGGACGATAATAATCGTATTAAACTTTACAATGGGTGGCAAAAGGCTGTGAAGAGGTCAATGCAGTGGATAGATTCCTAGCGGGAGAAGTGAATTCAAACAGAACACAATCGGAATTTTTGTGTTGATGATGAAACACTTCATTTTTTACACTTGATTTGTCGCTTGCCGGTATCTACATTACGGCCTCATGATAAAGTTTTCGCTAGCAGATCGACCAGGTATAATTCACAAACTGATTTCAGAGCGTTATGACCTGCTTGTGATCGGCGGCGGTATAACGGGCGCTGGGATTGCACTCGATGCAGCATCCCGGGGTATGAAAACTGCTTTGGTTGAAAAGAATGATTTTGCCTATGGAACAAGCAGCAGATCTACTAAACTTATTCATGGCGGATTGCGCTATTTGAAACAACTGGAATTTGGTCTTGTGAAGGAGGTAGGGAGTGAACGAGCAATCGTACACAAGCTTGCTCCTCATCTGGTTGTACCGGAAAAAATGCTGCTACCGTTATCCGAAAAGCGAGGCTTAGGCTACCTTCTGACTTCGGTTGGATTGAAGATTTACGATTGGCTTGCAGGAGTGAAGCCGGAAGACCAGCGCCGGATGCTTACAAAACAACAAACGCTTAAATATGAGCCTCTTTTACGAAAGGATGATGTAAAGGGAGGAGCAATTTATGCTGAATACCGGACCGACGATTCCCGGTTAACACTCGAGATCGCGAAGACAGCCTTAGCCAATGGCGCCGACCTTCTCAGTTACTGCAAGGCCGAGGATTTTATTTACGAAGGTGACAAAATATCAGGATTGCGTGTAGCCGACCAGTTATCATTCAGAAAGTTCGAAATTCATGGTAAGGTTGTAGTCAACGCCGCGGGACCATGGGTTGACGAACTTCGGGAAGTAAACAAATCGAATGAGGGTAAGCACCTCCACCTCACCAAAGGAGTCCATGTTGTTGTGCCGCATGAGAAATTTCCCGTCAGGCAGGCCATTTATTTCAGCGTCGACGACGGCCGTATGATCTTTGCCATTCCTCGCGGTCGGGCAACTTATATTGGAACCACAGACACCAATTATAATGGCGATAAGGACCGGGTATTTACTACGAAAGAGGATGCAACTTATCTCGTTCAGGCAGTTAACTTGAATTTTCCATCGGTGTCGTTGCAACTTTCCGATCTGGAATCCAGTTGGGCAGGCCTGAGGCCACTTATTTTTGAAGAAGGGAAATCAGCATCTGAACTTTCGCGGAAAGACGAAATATTTGAATCTGCTACGGGATTGATTTCCATTGCAGGTGGAAAATTGACAGGCTACCGGAAGATGGCGGAGAGGGTTGTCAATCTGGTGGTTAAAAAACACTTTGCCGACAAACTTCTTAGTGAATGCAGAACGCATGAGATAAGGCTTTCAGGCAGTACTTTCAATTCGGTTAAAGAAGTAAATAAGTTTACAGCGAGTGTTGCTGAAAAACTAAAGTCATTTGGATTGCCCTTACATTTTCCTCAATACCTGGTTGAAAACTATGGCCAACAAGTTGTGTTAATCTTCGACTTCTTGTCTGACAGAAACGCAGATGAGGACCCCGATCTTTCACTGCTCAAAGCGGAGCTTGCCTTTAGTGTTAAGTATGAAATGGTTTGTTCGCTGACAGATTTTTTTTCGCGACGGACAGGGCTCATTAACTTTAACATCGGCCGGGTGGTAAAATGGAAAGCGCAAGCGACAGACTTTTGCAAGGTCCTTCTCCAATGGGACGATCAAAAGGCCAGAGAAGATCTCGCAATGCTGGAGGCTTTAATCTCATCCATCACAAGTTTTCGCCCCTAGCTTAAAATGCTCTTAGCGGCGCATTGATTTCAATGGAAGACTATTATCTTACCAAATAAAACGATTGCGTTAACTAAGATTATGACTGACATACAGCGAACAAAAACTGACGAGTTATGGGGGATTGACCTGGGGGGAACCAAAATAGAAGGGGTTATTTTAGGAAGGCAGGATCAGGCCAACGTCCTGTTTCGAAACCGGGTAGCAACTGAAGCTGACCAGGGCTATCCGCATATATTGGAGCAGGTAAAGAAACTTGTTGACATGATGGAGGCTTCTGCTGGATACAAGCCAGACCGGATCGGTTTTAGCACACCGGGAGTTCTGGACCCAAAGCTGGGAACAATGAAGAATTGCAATACGGTTGCCATGAATGGCCAACGTATGAAAGAGGATCTTGAGCGCGTTCTTGGTTTAAAGGTTGAATTGGCAAATGACGCCGATTGTTTTGCACTTGCTGAAGCAAGGTATGGCGTTGTCAGAGAACGATTTCCGGACGCCCGCGTGGTTTTTGGTGTAATACTTGGTACAGGTGTCGGTGGCGGCATAGCAATTGACGGTCGCGCCATCGTTGGACTGCAGGGTATAGCAGGAGAGTGGGGACACAATTATTTGGATGATTCCGGCGGACCCTGTTACTGCGGCAAAACGGGGTGTGTTGAAAATGTGATTTCAGGTCCGGCGCTGGAAAAATATTATTTCAAAGAAACCGGTAACAGAAAGCCCCTGAAAGACATTGTTGCATTGGCCGAATCGAAGGTCGACCCTACGGCTCAGCGGACAATGCTTAGACTTATTGAATTTTATGGAAAGGCATTGAGTGTTGTTATCAACATTTTGGATCCTGATGTGGTGGTGATCGGCGGTGGTGTGGGAAACATTGATCTTTTGTATGACCGCGGGCGCGATGCCGTCAGAAAGTATGTTTTCAATAACCGGTTGGACACGCCGATTGTTAAACCTTCACTGGGAGACAGCGCAGGCGTTTTTGGGGCCGCTGTTCTCGTAGCGGATGCATAGTAAATGGATAATAAGGTAATACCTGTGTTAAGGATTTTTGATTTGGAAAAGGCAAAGGAGTTCTACATCGACTGGCTTGGCTTTTCTATTGATTGGGAACACACCTTTGAAAAAAATTCACCTGTTTACTTCCAGATCTCCCGGGAACATATCACGCTCCATTTGTCTGAGCATCACGGTGATGCCAGTCCTGGGGCTAAAGTATTTATTGAATTCCCGAACATTGCCGCGTACCATCATGATTTAATAGCCAAGAATTATAAATTTGGCAAACCCGGGTTGGAAAAAGCCCCATGGAACGCCATATGTATGGAAGTCATAGATCCTTTCGGTAACAAACTTCTATTCAGCGAACGGCAAACTTAGAAACCTAAACACGTCAACACTTCAACACTTAAACACACCGGAAACATGAAGCGCATTGCCATTATTGGCCCCATTCCACGAGATCATATAGTCACCCACCAGGGCGACCTCATTCAAAAATGGGGCTGCGTAACGCATCCGGTGATCGCTCTTTCTACAATGGCAGGTAACGACCTCGAAATCATTCCCGTATCCCACGTGCGTCAGGTTGACCTCGACAATGTCCGCGAAGTCTTTCAGGGTTATCGAGGGATTAACCTCAAGCACATCACATCAAAAAATGACCAGGGGGACATCATAAGCCTGAGGTTTGTTGACATGAACAACCGGCTGGAGCGACAGACAGGATTTATGGATCCGATACTACCGGACGATATCAAAGGATTGCTGGATTGCGATGTGTTTGTGTTCATTCCGATAAGCGACTACGAGATCTCGCTGGAGACCTTACAATATATCAAAGCAAACAGCAAAGGGATCACTGTTTTCGATGCGCACGGGCCTACAACGGCATGCCTATACACAGGGGAACGGCAGCGAAAATTTTGGATCGATCGCGATCAGTGGCTTCCCTATATCGATGTACTAAAAATGAATCAGGAAGAGGCAAATGCATCCTGGTTCAAAAAAGAATATGAGACAAGAGATTTCGCTGAGTCCCCTGAAGTTGATCGGGAAGATTTAAGGGCCTTTGCCGAACATTGCCTTGGGATGGGCGTCAAGTGCCTTTACATTACGGTCGATTCCAGAGGATGCCTGACTTATTTTAAAGAGAAAGGCAAGATCCGCGAAGAACTGGTGCCCGCGGTAAAGGTTTCTCATGTCATTGATACTACAGGCTGCGGAGATTCTTTTGCAGGCGGTCTTGGATTTGGCCTGCTGCAAAGTCCCCGCGACTATATAGGTGCGGCCAGGTATGGTAACGCATTGGGTGCCTTGCGCACACAGGGAAAAACGTTTGCAGTATTTAAATCCCTTGAGGAGACCGACAGAATCATTAAGGAAGCCTATTTTTGAAATTGATCGGTCGTACTATTCAACATAATCTGCGCACCAATATTGATTAAAGCCTGCATTTTTGACCTCGACGGTGTAATCGTTGATACAGCCCACTACCATTTTCTTGCCTGGAGGAGACTTGCTCATGAGCTAGGTTTTGAACTGACTCCGTTGGACAACGAGCGATTAAAAGGCGTAAGCCGGATGAAATCTCTCGATATTGTTTTGGAACTGGGCGGTGTAGCGGCAAGCGCTGAAGAGCGTGAAAGATTGGCTACTCGAAAGAATACCTGGTTCCAGGAGTATGTGGAGGAGATGGCACCCGAGGAAATTTTTCCAGGTGTCAAAGAACTCATCAGGGATTTAAAAGCAATCGGTTTGAAAGTGGGGTTAGCCTCCAGCAGCAAAAATGCCAGAACCGTGATCAGACAGCTTGGTATTGCCAATGAGTTTGACGCAATAGTGGACGGCACCATGGTGATTCATTCAAAACCCCATCCGGAAATATTCTTGTCGACTGCGGAATTACTGGGTGTAGAACCCGATCAATGCGTTGTGTTTGAAGATGCCGAGGCTGGAGTAGAGGCGGCCATTGCTGCCGGAATGAAGTGTGTGGGTGTGGGAAGTGAAGAGCGGCTTCAGATGGCAAACCTCGTTGTGGCAAAAACGGCTGAATTTCAGCCTGCCGACTTAACACAATTGTGAATTATTGAGTTATTTAGGGCGGTGATAAAGTAGATAAACCGCAAAGGCGCAACGACGCAAGGGCTGCTTTGTAAGGATATCAACTTTAGAAAAACTAAAACCAGATTTATCCCTTGACGATTCCTTTGCGCCCTCGCGCCTTTGCGGTAATAGATTAATGCAATAACAATCCTCTATGAAGCAATATCTTAAACATCACGAGTGGCAAATAATCGAAGAAGGACTCGATCCTCACACCAATAAAATTTCTGAGAGCGTATTTAGTATAGGTAATGGACGAATGGGCCAGCGCGCCAATTTTGAAGAAGAATATTCTGGTGAAACGTTGAGAGGAAGTTACGTCGCGGGAGTTTATTACCCTGACAAAACACGTGTAGGGTGGTGGAAAAATGGTTATCCCGAATATTTTGCAAAGGTTCTTAATGCGCCTAACTGGATCGGCATCCATGTGATGATCGATAATCAAAAACTGGATCTGGCAAAATGCAAAGTGGAACAGTTCAAGCGTGTGCTGGATATGAAAGTAGGGTTGCTCTCGCGAAGTTTTACGGCCACGTTTCCAGATGGAAAAAAAGTCCAGGTCGAATCGAAACGATTTTGCAGTATGGCCAGGGGTGAGGTTGGAGCCATTGAGTACTCCATCACGCCACTGAATTTTTCGTCAAAGGCAACGCTCTCGATATTCGTCGACGCCGACGTGGTGAACAAAGATTCCAACTACGACGAAAAATTTTGGGAAGAAGTCTACAAAGAAGCTTCTGATGGGAGCGCAATTGTAACTGCACAGACAAAGAAGACATTCTTCCATGTCACTACTGGTATGCGCTATTCCATTTCGAGTGAAGGCAAGGAAGTTACGCTTGATAGAATCAATATTCAGCAACGCGAAAAATTCGCAGGTAACATCATACAGCTCGACTTCAATGAAGGGAAAACCGTTGTCATCCACAAGTATGCAGCAGTGCTGTCATCGGAAAATCATCCCAAAGAAAAAATGGTGGAAGCTTGCAGAAAGGTTCTCGATGATGCAATCAAAACAGGATTCGACCAACTTTTCGAAGAGCACAAAAAAATCTGGGCTCATAAATGGGAGGAATGTGACATCACCATCGAAGGCGATGTTGCCGCTCAACAGGGAATTCGTTTTAATATTTTTCAATTGACTCAAACCTACACTGGTGAAGATGAAAGACTCAACATCGGACCAAAGGGATTTACGGGCGAAAAATATGGGGGAAGCACTTACTGGGATACGGAGGCCTACTGCATACCGTTTTACCTTGGTACTGCTGAGCAAAAAGTTGCACGCAACCTTTTGGTATACCGGTATAAGCATTTGCCAAAGGCGATAGAAAATGCGCAGAAGCTTGGTTTCACCGACGGCGCTGCGTTCTACCCATTCGTTACAATGAATGGAGAAGAATGCCATAATGAATGGGAAATCACTTTTGAGGAAATTCATCGAACGAGCGCGATGGCTTATGCAATCAGAGACTATATTGATTATACAGGTGATAAAGATTATCTGGCCGAATTTGGTCTTGAGGTCCTGATCGGGGTATCGCGCTTTTGGGCACAACGCGTGAACTGGTCTGCTGACAAAAACAAATATGTAATACTTGGCGTCACCGGACCTAACGAATATGAAAACAACGTCAATAACAACTGGTATACAAATTATCTGGGAGTATGGACACTCAAGTATACCATGTGGGCCATTGACCATGTGAAGAAAACAGATTCAAAAAGATTTGCGGAAATCGTCTCAAAGACCAGTTTTAACGAAAAGGATGAGACGACCAAATGGAAAGAAATTACTGCCAAAATGTATTACCCTATTGATGAGCGGCGTAATGTATTTCTGCAGCAGGATGGTTTTCTGGACAAGGAACTTCTCCGGGTTAGTGAGCTTCGTCCTCAGGACAGACCGATCAATCAGAAGTGGTCATGGGACAGAATACTCCGTTCTTGCTTTATAAAGCAAGCAGATGTTCTTCAGGGGATATATTTGTTTGAAGATGATTTTGATATTGAAACCATCCGGAAGAATTTTGATTTCTATGAGCCAATGACCGTTCATGAATCTTCTTTGTCGCCTTGTGTACATGCCATCCTTGCTTCAAAGCTGGGGTACAAGGAACGTGCTTATGAGTTTTATCTTCGGACTGCCCGCCTTGACCTTGACGACTATAACAATGATACGGAGGAGGGATGTCATATTACTTCGATGGCCGGAACGTGGATGAGTGTTGTAAAAGGCTTTGGAGGTATGCGGGTAAGAGACGAAAAATTGTTTTTTGATCCATTCATTCCCGATAAGTGGAAATCATACTCTTTCCGCCTCGAGTTTCGGAACAGAGTAATCAAGATTAAAGTTACGAAAGACAAATGCGAAACAGAGCTTGAGTCCGGCGATCCAATGGAGATTGTTCTTAAGGGAGAAACGGTACAACTATGATTTTCGGGGACTGAGATGTTGCCGTTTCTTAATTGG
>CAMLER010000129.1 GCA_946478915.1 uncultured Chryseolinea sp. | reverse complement strand
CGGATTCCCACTTCCATTCACGTTTGCCGTTACACTGAAACATCCCGATGTACAACCTGTTTTTGTTCTGTCTTTTGGAAATGGGAAGTCCTCGCTACAACCCGTTGTATCTTGCACAAGACTGATTTGCGTATCGAATTCTGTAATGTTGATCGGAACAGTTGTGGTGTCTGTTTGTCCATTCAAATAAGCAATAACGGATACGTTGTAGGGCCCGCCGGCTTCATAGGTATAAACCGGACTCCAGTCGCTGGACCCTGATCCATCGCCAAAGTTCCACACCAGGCTATCTGCGCCCGGGGATACCGTTGGGAAGAATGATGTTGGCGCGTTGGCACAAGTTCCCTGCGAGGTAAATGTAACTGTAAGATCCACCGTATCTTTTGGAGCAAAAGAAGGGAATTGGGTTCCTCCAAAATCGGTTGATCCGCCGAATGGTTGCGGATCATATTGAACCAGGTTGGCGACAGAATCGGTATCGCTGATTTGTCCAATAAGGAAAGGTCCGCCAGCAGTTGCCTGGTAGATATGATAAATCGTGCTGTCAGGTCCCATCTGCAAACCCCAACTATTTGTGATGCCCGGAGGCACGGGGAGGATAGACGCAAGTGTTGTTGATGGGTTGTTGATGTCGTACTGAAATACATTCGCTGGTATCCCTGGTTCACCGGTCCTCGAAATATAGAGATAATCGCCGCTAGCACTCCATTCGGTATCGTAAACGGCAGGGTTCGCGGTGCTGTTAGCTCCTGAATTGAGAACTGCCTGTTGGAATGTTAACGCACCCGTTGCAGCATCGAAATTTAAGATTTCAACATCACGTGTTCCTTCCTGCGGAGATACGGCTATGCGGCCCGACCCTGGATGATAAGAAAAATTCGCCGCGAAATCGATCAAGCCTAAGCTATTGAACGTTGTAGTCGTGCCTTGACCAGATGATGTGAATTGCGTTACCTGATAATTTGGCGATCCACCTGAATGGGTGATCAACCAGAAATCAGTTCCGTTAGGATGAGGGACGATTAGCATCGCCTCCGAAACAGAGTTGTGGTTTGCAACGGGAGTGTTAGCTGCTGTCGTACCAGCACCCGCAGGTGGCGTGTTTGGTGCTGCATTGCCTGGGATAGACATATCCACAATTCTGTAGGATATTGCTCCCTGGCTGCTTCCATTTGCCGTATTTGTAAAGACATAATATTGATTATCCTGACCGGGTACTTTTGCAATGGCTACAGCTTGATTGCCGGCAGTATTAGCGCCCAGACTGCTTCCGTTTGGCATGGCCGTATGAGACCGGTCATAAATATTATCGCCATCGGTATAGAATAATAAATCTCCATTAACTGCATCGCTGGCAACTGCGCTTCCTCCAGTCCCAAAGGCTGTAACCTGATTGGTAACGAGCGTGGCAGAACCATCGCTGCGACTGAAGCGAATTCCATTTTGACTGGCACCAAAATACCAGTTGTACCCGGAATAGCTTTGACTTAATGAAATTGTCGGGAGGGTAAGCAGCACGAGTAGAAATGACCACAAAAAATTACCTTTCAGCATTTTCATACTCGAAACACAGGTCAACATACTTTCAATCTTTATTCGGGACAAATCTAAAACGCTCAAGTTCAGCTAAAGTATACAATTTGATCAAAATTTACGTTATCTCTTCCGTTAGCCGTTGTTCGTTATCTGTCAATAGTTATTTGTTACTAGTTATTTGTAGGGCGTGCGACTCGATCAGTCGTTTACAATAGTTATGTGGTTAGTTATCAGGTCTAAGGAATTCGACCCCAACTATTAACGATTAACGGATAACTAATAACTATTAGAAGGCTATATTTGCTTTATTTGCGTAATCTAAATTACCAAAGTGTAATGTACAGGATACTCCTGCTCTTTTGTGTGTTCATGCTGGCGCTGAATGATTCGGTAACTGCACAAGATCCCCAATTTTCACAATTCTATGCTGCTCCCCTGTACTTGAATCCGGCAATGGCTGGTGCAACGGGTCAGGCCCGCGCAGGAATTAATTATAGAAATCAATGGCCTGCCATCGATGCTAACTTCACCACGATGTCAGCCTACTTCGATTACTTTATCGAAGACTACAATAGCTCGGTTGGACTTATATTAACTCGGGATTTAGAAGGGCTCGCAGGATTGCGATCTTTAAGCGTCGGGCTGCAGTATGCTTACGAATTACAGATCAATGAAAATCTTGGGTTCCGGCCCGGTGTCCAGGTGGCGCTTTTTAACAGGGACATCAATTTTGACAAACTGACCTTTGGCGATCAGTTTAATCCTGCTACCGGTGAATTCCTGGATCAGCCGACAGCGGAAACTTTCCGGACGAACTTTAGCAAAACTTTTGTTGATATTTCTTTCGGAGGAGTACTGTTTACGCGAAGTGCATGGCTTGGCGTATCGGCCTGGCATCTTACACAACCTAATCAAAGTATCATTGATGAAAGCAGTCCGTTGCCGGTGAAACTTTCTGTTCATGGTGGATTTAAGTTTTATCTTAAGCCTGGTGCTGTCGGTAGCGGCATGTACAAGCGAAAAGGTGAACGCAGCATTGCTCCTGCCTTTCAGTACAGGCATCAGGGTAAGTTTGATCAGGTGGATCTAGGAATGTATTTTACAACTGAGCCCTTGGTACTTGGCGTATGGTACAGGGGAGTTCCATTCAAAAATGTTGGCGATTATGTTAACAACGAATCAATCGTTTTGCTGTTGGGCTTTACGAGGCTCGGCGCGAAAGATGCGATTAATATCGGTTACAGTTTTGACTATACAATTTCAAAATTGGGAACCGGCAGTGGAGGAGCTCACGAATTCAGCCTGGTTTACACGTGGCCTATGCGCAATCCGCGCAAACCACCAAAAGATAAGTTGATTATTCCGTGCCCTGACTTTTAAGCTGACAGCTATCGGCTAAGCTGACAGCTATCAGCATTCAGCTGACAGCTTTTGCCTGCAACTTATCGATCACATCGCTGAATCTACGATGGATAATTCATTGAGGGATTATATTGACAATAGTTTTTCGGCTGTCTCAAAAGCCATACTTCTAGTCATTGAATTCTGGTTGTGTAATAGCCAGAATCGAAATTGCACGATGCATAATCGGAAGATTACTATTACATGGCGAAACTCCATCGACCGCAGACAAAAACTGTCTGCTGATAGCTGCTATCAGCATTCAGCTGCCAGCTCTTTCCTGCGACTGATCGATGTTCACCTGCAGAAGATGAATTTTCTAATCTTCTAATTTTTCAATCTTCCAATCTTCCACTGCACCAGCTGTCTGCTGATAGCTGAAAGCTGACAGCTTAATGATGGTGTCCACCGGGCCCGTGAACATGCCCGTGCTGAATTTCCTCGGCCGTAGCGTTTCGAACCTCCATCACTTCAACATCGAAATTTAGTTCTACTCCTGCGAGCGGATGATTGGCATCTACAGTGACTGAATCAAGTCCAATATCCGTGACGGTAACCACAGCGCCGCGATCGGTTGAAAACTTCATACCCTTCTTTACCTCCTGGTCGCCGAATGCAGAACGGGGTACTTTTTGAGTCATCGTGGGATCCTTTTCCCCATATCCTTTATCCGGAGAAATCTTCAATTCGAATTTGTCGCCCTCGGTTTTTCCTTCAAGGCCTTCTTCCATTCCAGCGATAAGGTTTCCAGCTCCGTGTAGATAATACAAGGGGTCGCGTCCGTCACTGGTGTCCAGGACAGTTCCTGTGTTGTCACGCAAAGTGTAATGGATTCCGGCTACTTTGTTTTTGCTGATTTGCATTGTTGTGGGTTTAATATACGAGAATACGCGTGTAGCGCCTGATTTAAGCAAAACAACACCGCGCAGGTGAATGTTGGACCAAAGGTAATAAAGTATGCGAAAAATTACGTCTGCAATAACATTTCTGTCCCACACCTAAATGAAAGGAGCACTGACGAATATTTTAGTACTTTTAATGTTGGATCGTATCCATTTTTTTTGCTTTCAATTTTTGGGCATTCGTGGCACAATTTTTTCACCTGCGCTTCGTGTTATGAAGGTAGTCGTATGTATTGTACTCCTTTGGAGCCTGTGCATTTGCAATCATCAGGCGTCCGCCCAGTATGATTCTTCCTACTATGTCTCTTATGATGAATTGATCACCGGCAGATTTTATTTTTCAAAAAAGTATACCTCCCTTAAGCTGAGAGACGGATCGAAAGATTATAGCATGACTTTCAGGCCCAATACAACACTAAATATGGGTGTCGGCGCAACTTATAAATGGGCAACTTTGAACCTTGCTTACGGATTTGACTTTTTGAACCCTGAAAAAGGCAAGGGTGATACAGATTATCTTGATCTTCAATTTCACTCCTACGGAAGAAAATTTATTATCGATTTCTTTGGTCAGTTCTACGAAGGATTTTTTCTAACACGTAATAGCACGAACTTTAAAGGCGACAGCTACTACCTTCGTCCAGATTTGCACGTCAATCAAATTGGAGCTTCCGTTCAATACATCCTCAATCATAAAAAATTTTCTTACCGAGCTTCCTTTCTTCAGAATGAATGGCAAAAAAAATCAGCCGGCACCTTTATTTTCGGGGTGGAAGCCTATGGAGGGCGAATAAAAGCGGATAGCACATTGGTCCCTACCTTCGTTAATAGTTCGGAAGCACAACGCGATATCAAGCTGATGCGCTTTTTTGAGCTAGGGCCGAACGCGGGTTATGCATATACCTGGGTGATAAAGAAACATTTCTTTCTAACTGGATCCGCATCGCTCAGTCTTGATTTCGGAGTGAATAGAATTTTCGAAACAGAGGGAGATCAGCGGCAAAGAGGCGTTAGTCCAAACACATTTCTTAGATTTTTTGGTGGATATAATTCCAAGAAGTGGGCTATCAGCGTAATTTATGTCACCAATAGCGTGAGCCTGGCAACCGGAGATATCGAACGCCAGATCATCCTAAATACCGGCAATTTCAGAGTTAACTACGTTTATCGCTTTACACCAAGCAAGAAATCCAAACGTGCCCTTAAGGTTGTTGACGAAGTGGCGCCTGAGAGTATGTAATCAATATGTAGTTAATTGGATTTCTAAAGGTGATCGGTGATCGGTTCGCTCTCTATCAACTGTCAGCGCGTGTTTTATCCAACTCACCTTTAGAGTTCATTGGTGATCGGGTCGGCTGGAGTTGAGACATGCGAACACGGTCGAGCCGACCGATTACCGTTATCCGTGCGTATACGCCCGATCATTGTAGCAGACACTAAGATCGAACGAACACCCGATGGCTATCGTGTACCCGTTTACCGATTACCATCACGTTATAAGTGGGTGTGCGCTCGATTCTTTGTTGCTGAACGTTGATCGAGCCGACCGATTACCGTTATCCGCTAATCGTTATCCGTGAATCGTTATCCGTGAATCGTTATCCGTGCGTACACGCTCGATTGTTTGTTGCTGATCTTTGATCGAGCCGACCGATTACCCCCCTCTATTTAACTCCGACATCCAAACAATCCCTACCCCTGTCATCGCCGATCTCTGTCTCCAGGGTAGCATGCTGAATTCCCAAATGCTCGAACTCATGTTTCAATTCCTGTTTCAGCTTTGACACCTCAGTGTGGGTTATGGTTTCGGGTAACACAAGATGTGCGGTTAATGCGTTTTCTGCCGTGCTCATAGCCCAAACGTGAATGTGATGAATATCTTTTACCGCCGGCTGACGACGTGCGACATCCTTGATCTCATCTATTTTAATATGGGAAGGAACAGCGTCCATTGACAGCTTAAGGCTGTCGCGAAGCAAATTCCATGTGCTGGAAAGAATGATGACCATGATAATCAAACTGATCAATGGATCGATCCAAAACCAATCCGTGTAACTCATTATTATTCCCGCGATAACAACCCCGACTGAAACCAATGCGTCGACCATCAGGTGCAAATAGGCTCCTTTTAAATTCAAATCCTTCTTTCGATCTCTGAAGAAAAGGAGTGCTGATGCAAAATTTATGAGTATCCCGATAGATGCAACATATATAACAACGTTGGTAACAACTGGCTTGGGTGAAAAGAACCGATGTACCGATTCATAGCCAATGCTCCCAACTGCGATGAGCAGGATAACCGCATTAAGCAATGATATCAGAATTGATGCTTTGCGATAGCCGTAAGTAAATTTCTGCGTGGGCTTCACTTTGAGTAGTCTGAATGCTAAAAGCGCCAGGGCCAGGCTAGCAACATCGCTCAGGTTATGACCCGCATCCGAGATTAGTGACAGTGAGTTGGAAAAAAATCCGGCCCCAAATTCCGCCACAACGAAAACGATATTAAGAATGATCCCGGCGACCAGCGATTTGCTTACCTGCGAGATGTCAAGTGCCTCTGCATGATGGTGATGATGATGACCAGTTCCGTGCGAGTCCATAATGCATTAAAAACCTCACCGTAAAAATACATCCCAAACAGGTGCAACAGGTTTTCATCTGGGTTATATCTTCACCAAGCATCTGCAAACAGTTTCGCGATTGCGTCTACCCAAGATTTCCTCCAATGCGGCTATAGATCTGATTTCCGTCCCACTTGATTTTTTTGCCACATACCATGCGCGAGGCTTCTCTCAATTTCGTATAACCATGATTTTCGAGAAAATTGATACCGGCAACATTGTCCAGGGGTACACAAAACTTCTTATTCAGCTTCCCTTTATGCTTCATCAATTCGAAACCCGCAGCAGGGTTGTTTGATATAATGAGGCCATCTCCAAGCGTGGGAAAGTAGAATCCTTTTAGGTCATCCTTTTGTAGAAACAATTTACAGTCCTTGAGGTGATCGTTAAATAGTCTTTCCCGGTTCTCGCCCGAAACTCTCTTGTCTAAATCCAGCAACACCTGCCGGTAGGGCTCAGTGAATGCAATAATATTCTCATCCATTGAAGGCTCAGGTAAATCTCCATGGTCAAGAAATACATATTTGGCTTCAACGTTGAATCCTAGTTTTTTATATACCGGTTCACCCAATGCTGTCGCTAGCAGAAGCATTGTCTCGCAGCCGGTCGCGCGAATCAGGTTAATTAGGGATTTTGTAATCGCAGTGCCTATGCCTGCATTACGATGGTCCTTACCGACGATAATATGCGCAAGCCATGCGGTACTTCCATAAATGATAGCAGTACCTATTCCAACGATCTGATCATGGATCGTGGCCTTTAACGGGTGACAAAAGGGTGTTGTTGTATAAAAGCGTATAGGCGCCAGGATGTCGCCCCAGCCGTCGGGTTGCAGTGCGGCAGCGGACTCAACATCTTTTGAAGATAATGGTTGAATGTTGAGGTTATTATCAATGGATTGCGTCATAAGGAAAACAGATTTGTATGTCTGATTAACAAGAATTTCCGACGGCAATGCAAGCTTTTCAAATACAATACACGCATCTGGTCGTCTTCACGTTTTCGAACTGACATTTATCAGTTTGATTGTTCGGGATTTGTCTTAATTTTATTTGCCATGAACTTAATTACGACAAAATTTTAACCTGATGAAAAAGATTCTTGTACCAACCGATTTCTCTAAGCCTGCCACGATTGCAGCAGATGTTGCCGCCGATATTGCCCGCAAAGCGAACGCGGAACTCACCTTTCTTCATATTGTGGAAGAAGCCGTTGGCAATTCCCTGAATGTTGAAGGTCAGGTGGCAGCCGGAGGAGACTGGGAGGAAAAGCTATTCACAATGAAACTTATTGAGAAGGGTCAGAAGCAACTGAATAAATTGGTTGAGGATTCCAAATTTGAGGGGATAAAAGTGAAGAAAGAACTTCGGATCGGATCTGCTTTTCATGGGATGAATACCATTATCTCGGAAAGAAAAGTTGACCTGGTGGTAATGGGAACAGCTGGTAGATCAGATCTGGAACAAATGATTATCGGATCCAACACAGAAAAGGTTGTTAGAATGTCGCATTGTCCGGTCCTGACGGTTCATGAGAAACCGGCCAGCAAGGAATTCAAGGATATTGTGTATGCGACTTCCATGGACAAGGATGAAGAAATATTTTCCAGGATAGTCAACACAACGCAAAAGCTTTATGATTCGACCATCCACCTGGTACGCATCAACACACCCGGTAATTTTCAGCGCGACGTGATCGTGAAAAAGTACATGAAGGATTTTGCAAAGAAGCTTCAGTTAAAAAATTTCACAATTAATGTGTTCAATGACATTAGCGAGGAGGAGGGTATAATTTATTTTGCCGATAGTATTAACGCCGATCTGATTGCAATGGCTACACATGGGCGCACCGGGTTTGCTCATGTATTGGCAGGAAGCATCGCTGAAGATGTGGTAAGCCATTCGAAGCGCCCTGTTTTAACATTTGTAACGCAACGCAGGCGATGAACCAAAACATCGATATTATTACAGGAAGCCCAGTACAAGCTGGGCTTTTTATTTTTATTTTCAAGAATGGATTATTACCAGGTGCTAGGGGTAAATTATTCTGCGAGCTACGACGAAATCAAACGCGCATACCGTCGCCTGGCAGTGCTTTATCACCCTGATAAGAACCGTGATCCGGGGGCCGAAACTATTTTTAAAAACATCAATGAAGCCTACGACGTGCTGGGAGATCCGGCGAAAAAGCGTTTGTATGATCTTCGCAGATATGCTCCATTTGCCGAAGTGGTAGAAGAGACGCCCCCGCAACATCGGGATCCGGCGTACAGACGAGCCCGGTCTCAGACGCGCCATAAAGGTGACAGAGAGAGGCTAAGTGATTTGATGCGTCAATACATGCCATTTGTCATACGAATGACGCAACTTTGCTTTCTTGTTTCATTGCTTATCGTTGTAGACTACCTGTTGCCTATGCACCATAACGCGATGCAAATTGTAGAAACCAACCTACGGAGGACCTACACGCGAAACTTTGCTACTACATGGTGGATCATCAGAACCGATGGCGGACACGTTATAGATGTGCCCTATGAGTTCTCTGACCATTTTGCAACAGGGACGAGGATAGAATTACTGACTACACCTTTATTTAATGTTGCCAGACGGGTGCAATCCGATACACTGGCTGTACGATTGAATAAATCGATTTATGGAAACTTTCTTTTCGCGCCTATCGCGCTATTCATATTTTCAGTGCTGGGACTTATCTTCCGGAAAAATGTAGAAATCGGTTTCAATCTTGGCGTAACGTGCGTTTTAATATTGATCTTTACTGGTATTTTACTCTTAATTCTCTAAGAAATGGCGAAGAACGATTGGAAAAAAAGAGAAGGAGTTGTGTACTCCACCAACTCGGATTTTGAATTCAACTATTTGGAATCAGCTTCTGCGGCTACGCTGCCTCCACAGCAACAAAATTTAAAAGTGTCTCTTGATAAGAGCATGCGCGCTGGTAAGCAGGTAACGTTAGTAAACGGGTTTGTTGGTTCTTCTGAAGATCTGGAGAAGTTGGGTAAAATGTTAAAGTCCAAGTGTGGCGTGGGAGGATCTGTTAAAGATGGAGAAATTTTGATTCAGGGGGATCATCGCGATAAGATTGTGCAAATTCTGATTAAAGAGGGTTATAAGACTAAACGCATTTAGTAAGGTAATCGGTGATCAGGAGGTGATCAGGTAATCAAGTGATAGGTCGGCTCGAGCAAAGAGCCATCAGAACTTTTATGATGACTTGATATAGCTGAGACGTTGTGATGCACGTTAAGCCAAGCCATCTGATTACTTGATTACCTGATCACCCCTGATCACCAAATTACCAATTACCGACTCCATTGATCCACGCCCGAAACTCCGGCGCTGTTTCTTTGCTTACATGAACGTCCTCTTTCATTTGTGGTTTTAGAAATATTCTGATCCGGCCATTGTCGGGCTTAAATTTTTCAATGGCGCGGTGTTGTACGATAAACTTTCTGTTCAGTCGAAAAAACTTTTTGTTATCTACCGTCTCTTCGATTTCCGTGAGTGTTTTGTTAACGATCAATTGTCTGCCCGATAGGTCGCGGACAAAAACAATTTTATGCTCGGTGAAAAAGTAGGCGACGTCATCCAATTCAACAGCAATGTATTCTGTTCCCTTTTTTCCCACGATACGCGTATTGGTGCGCTGGTTACTGATTAAATTGTTAATATTTCCCTGTTGGAAA
>CAMLER010000128.1 GCA_946478915.1 uncultured Chryseolinea sp. | reverse complement strand
GTACGTAATATGACAGCTCATCCCTTGTGAACCACCATCGGGTAGCCTGTTCGTTAACAACACCGAAATATCCTGAGACGCGTTTCTCTCCATCCAGCGAATGAATATTGGTCGCGAGATTAAATGGTGGCTTGTCTACGATCGAGGCCTCCTGATTCAGTTCGCGCATTTCCGACCAGAAATTAAAATACGGTTCTGTCATCGAATACTGAACAATCAATGCTGAAAATTTTTTCAAAAATCCTTTCGTTTCTCACCGTTTCTATTTCAAACAACTTTTTTTTATATCCGCCAGAGAGATCTTTTTGAACCGTATAGTGCATGATATAGTACGGCGTAGTCATCCAGCACGTGTGGCCTGGCAAAACCACCGACGAAAACTGAGCAGTGAATTTCCAATGTGGTACAAAAGCCCAGCGGTAAAACAAAGTCGAACCTGTAGTATTTTCCGGAAGGCTTATGTGTGTTTCGATCGCCTTCACGGAGATAATGACTTCCTCATTAGCTTGGATTGCATATTTTTCGATAACCGTTTCTTTGAAGCCGATTTGTCCTATAGGTGGCGTTGCATTGGCAGGAAGTCCTTCCCATTCTGATTCATAAACCTGATCGTTGGGCAACCGGATGTACAGTTTATATTTTACCCTTGGTTCAGCTTTGAAATCGTCGAGGAGAAGCTCATAAGTTCCATCGGTTGCTGCAGATTCAGTATACTCCCACATATCACCCCGGTCGCTATGAAGTTCCACCATTGCCAATCATTTCAGGCCGAATATTAATCACATCGCTTGTGTGGGATAGCTTCACGGTGAAATAACGACCATCCGACGGATACATTAACGTTTCGCTATATGATTTATCGGACAGGAACGCTTCGACAACCAATGAAGGTGCATTGTCATCAATAACAAAATGGAACCGTTCTACACAAGCAGTCGCCGCAAGAAAGAGTATTATACAAGCAGCTTTCTTCAACATGCTAAAAATTGAAATTGTAGGTTACCGAAGGGAAAATGCTTCCTAACACCGACAGCTTGTTTGCAGTGCCATAACGGTTGAACGTAATTGAGTATGTATTTTTACGACCGTATAAATTGAAAATGGAAATCACCCATTCATCTTTATATCGCCTGTTTTTGTTTGGTCTTTGTTTGATCGTATACGAAACATCCAAACGATGATAGTCCGGTATCCGGTATTCATTCCGTTGTGAATAATTCAGGACGGATAGATAGACATCATAACTGAACTTTGATATCGGTATGGTAATGGGCCGACCCGTGCTGTAATTAAAATTGGCTGAGAGGTAACTCCGGTCTCCAACTTTGTAGTTCAAAACCAAATTTACGATGTGAGGCTGATCGAATGCAGCGGGATAAAATTTACCTTCATTAATGGTCAGATTTCCTGTTGTCTGCGCATCGAATTTTCGCAGACTTCTGGAATAAGTATAAGAAAGCCATCCATTAAACCTACCGGTACTCTTCTTAAAAAATACTTCTACGCCATAGGCTTTTCCCTTGCCCTGAGAAAGACCGGCTTCCAGCGCCGGGTTAAGTGTGATGTCAGCGCCCTCAATGTAGTCAACGGCATTATGAATGTCTTTGTAAAAACCTTCAACCGAAAATTCGTATTTGTTGTCATCTAAATTCTGAAAATAACCCAGTGAGTACTGGTCGCCAATTTGAGGTTTCAGATATGGACCGCTAGCGACCCAGTAGTCTTGTGGCGTAGTGGACGTCGTATTGGAAATAAGATGCATGTACTGATAGCCTCGATAATAACTGGCTTTTAGAGAAACATCGGGCGTAACGAGGTAACGCAACGAAACCCTTGGTTCAAATCCATTGTATTGTTTGATAATATCTCCTGAAGCATAACTGATCGTGTCGCTAATGGCAGGATATCTACCCTGGATATTGTTGTAATCAAAAACGTAGATGTCGTCCTTTCCAACCCGGAGAAAATGCGAATATCGAAGTCCCGCCGATAGCGATAATTTTTCCGAAAAGCTTATATCGCTCTGCAAATAGATGGCTCCTTCACCCATCTGCTGATCGTTCATATCTTGAAAAGCAATATTCTCGGAGTCGCTCGCGGGCACCAACTTGCCTGGTTCTATACCTGTACCATTCAACTCAAAGCCTGCAAGAATCTTCGACTCCTCTCCCAGTGTAAAATTCAAGTCGTATTTAAGCGCATAATTTTTAATGGCATTTCTGTATGTGAAACTTTCAATTTCACTGAAGCTTTCTACATCGCTAAAATAATTGCTGTTTGAAATGTTTAATGTCGAGGAAATGCTTTCATTGAAAGTGTGATCCCATTTAAGAGACGCGTTGAACGTACCCCAGCTAAAGGTAGAATCGGTAGCGAGTGAAAATCCATCGTAGCTATTATAGGCTGACAGGGTAATGAAATTATTATCGTTGATAGTGTGAAAGATTCTAGCCGTAACATCGTGGAAGTTTGCAGAACTGTTACGAAGCTGGATATCATCGGTAGACTTGATCAACCAGTTGCAATATGAAAGTCTTCCTCCAATCATATAGGAGGAACGGTTTTTTACGATGGGACCTTCCACGGCAAGCCTGCTGGAAACAAGACCCACTCCACCGGATACCTTTGTTCTCCCGGCGTCACCATTTCTTAACGTAACATCCAGGATGGATGAAATACGTCCGCCAAAGTTTGAAGGTCCGCCACCTTTATACAATGTTACACCGCTCACCATATCGGGATTGAACGCAGAAAAGAAACCGAAAAGATGAGAGGGATTATAAATCTTGCCGCCATCCTGTAAGATCAGGTTCTGACCTGTTTCTCCACCGCGAACAATGAAGCCAGATGATAGTTCGCTCACACTTACTCCGGGTAGCGTTGTTAAACTGCGGATCGGGTCAACTTCACCCAAAAAAGTGGGTACTGCTTTTATGGTAGCAATACTCTGCTTTTCAATTCCTGTTACCTGGTTCAAAACATTTTCATTGATCCTTTCGGCCGTTACTGTCACACTTTGTAATTCCCTGGATTCAGGCAACAACGTGGTAGAGATCTTTTGTCGTTCGGCGTATGGACTAAATGCCACGACGTATCTTTTTAAATCGTAACCCACAAACTGCACGTCCATCAATTGCATCTTATTCTGAAGTCCTTCCACTGAAAAATTGCCATTGATGTCAGATAGCGTTCCTTTCTTTGACTCCGAAAAATAAACCTGCGCACCTGTTAAAGGCTCATCTGTTTTTCCATCGAGGACAGTGCCTTCCAATGTGATCAACGCACCATCTTTTTCTTTTAGAATTATAAAATTTTCCCTGTTCCAGCCGTAAAGGTCAGCTTGCTGCTTATCGGATATGAAATATACTTTCTCACTTATCCGGATGATCTTGTAAGGAAGGTTCGAATTGAAATAGTCTGTGATTTTTTGCCGGAGGGTAACGCCTGTGACTGTCAGCGCAAGCATTCTTTCCTTTTCATAAATGAAATCGACCTGGTTCTTCTCCTCCAATGCCACAAGCACCTGGGAAAGTGGCTTGCCATTGTCGGTAACTTCTATATATAAGTCTCTAACCGATTGGCCACTGGCTGAGCCAAAAAAGAAAACTATTAAAACACAACCGAATAATCTCTCGGGCACAAATCTTAGGCAAGAACTCATCGTTGTAAAGACAGTTTTTGGGACGCAAAAGTTGGAAAAAAAATCATACAAAAAAGGAGATGCTGACGGCAGGTCAGAAAATTACTTCAATTGAAAAAAATAAAGGTGCCCGAATGAGGAGCACCTTTATTTTTCTTACTTACCAGCGGTTTGATTAGTTCACGTCCCAAAAAACTTTGGTTTGGACATCATCCGAGCCACCAATCAAGTCGATAGCAGCGCGCCAGCTGGAAGGGTTCAATGTAGCTTCCTCAATCGGGAAGATTAAACGCTGTGGAATATCAGAAGCTTCCAATCCCGGAGGAACATTAAAACCTTCGAAATCAAGTCTTCTCCAGGTAGTCCAGCCGTCGAATCCACGGTTGTATTGAGCGATCCACTCCTGGATTCCAATTTTTTGTTTCCAATCACCGTCTGCAGTAGCGTATGCAACTTCAGGTTGGACTATGTAGTCGTCGATAGCATCGTCGTCCACGCCCCAGTATTCCATGGAGGCGCGAATGCCGTTCTCGTAGTACGTTTCAACAGGCTCAGCAGTAGCAAAACCGCGAGCAGCAGCCTCTGCTAACATAAATTGAACTGTAGCGTAATCCAGAATGACACCCTCAAGATCGGGCTGATGGAAAAGCTCACCGACGTGTGAATTAGCCGAGTAGGTGTTAGCAGTACCATAAACACCACCTTTGTATGTATCGTCTTCCATTGGATCTGCGTACACTTCAAGTCTTGGATCTGACAGGGCGAGCAACTTATCTACGATAGTATTTGCTATTACATAGTCAGCGCGACCACTTTGAACGAGATCCAACCAAACCGGGTTGGTATTGGGTGAGGAACTTAAGTACGAGAGCGATGCGTTGTCAGCATTGCTTGTAAATGCACCTTCTTCAGCTTCCGCGATCATTGTGGCAGCTTTGCCAGCATCAACATCAGCTATCGTAACTGCCAATTTGATCTTAAGCGAATTTGCTAATTTGATCCATCCTGCGACATCGCCTCCGTAGATAAGGTCCTGATCGCTGGAGAAGCCTTCTTCATCCTCATTTAACAGACCAATAGCATCGTCAAGCATTGTGATCAGACTGTTGTATACTTCCTGGCCATCGTCATATTTCGGAATAAGGATATCATCATTGAGGGCTTCAGAAAACGGCACAACACCAAATGCATCCACTAAATTGGCAAAAGTGTAAACCTTGCAAATGTTGATCATGCTCAACTGATTGTCGCGCGCACCTTCTGAGCCGCTCAACTGCCAGGTATCTTCAATTACCTTTCTTGCTTCGTCAAGGTCTCTCAAAGTATTCCGATAGGCATTCAACCAGAAGTTATCCGGAATATTCCGGCTTACCATGTTATACTGGCTTTCGTCAGGGTATGTCGTTTGAGCCCAGTATTGAGCGTACAATCTGAATGGATTGTCATTTACACTGGTGCTCACCATCATGTCAAACATACTGCGTACGCCATTGGCAAAAAGCGCTTCACCAGAAGGTACGGTCGCATCTTTCTTTGGCGTGTTTAGCTCATCCATCCTGTCTTCGCAGGAAAAGGCGATCCCAGAGATTAATAGGATACTTAAAATTATCTTTTTCATTATCGTTTCCTGTTTAGGTTTAGAAATCAAGATCCAGTTTAAACCCGACTGTTCTCAAAGTAGGGTAAGCACCCGAGATGTAGCCTTGCGCATTACCTGCTCCTAAGCCTGCTTCAGGATCTGAATAAGGAAGGTTCTTGTCGATGATCCACAAGTTGCGTCCTACTACGGAAATGGTAGCTTTCTGGAATATGTTGCTCAGGAAAGTGCTTGGCAATGTATAGCCGATTGCAACTTCTCTCAATTTCACATAAGATGCATCGTAAACTGTCATAGAAGAGGGATTTCTGCCAGCATCACCCCAATAGAATCCACCACCATAAAAATCAGCGCGAACTCTTCTGATATTTTCTGAACCGTCAGGGTTGACACCTTCAAAAAGAATACCGCCGGAATTAGATGCATAACCTGCAGCTGGATTACCAGGTTCGTTCATTACGACAGGATCGCGATAGGGATTGCCCAACTCATTATTACCTGCAGTGTGAGCAGGAATACCAGTACCCTGTCCGTAGTGCATGTCAAGTGAATAAACGTCGCCGCCTTTTTGCATGTCGATAAGGAAGCTGAAGGTTATACCTTTATAGCTAATGGAGTTCAGGAAACCACCATTCCAATCAGGATTCGGATCACCAATTACCTGGTCAGCTACTGCAACGTAGCTACCTGCGTATGAACCGGTCGTTGTAACAACCCTTCTACCGTTCAGGAATTGATATCCTGTTCCTCTTAATACACCATAAGGTTGTCCGGCCGTAGCATTCGCAGTTACGCCACCCTGGTAGCTGTTAATCACGTAATTTTCAATGCCCGCAGGAAGTGATTTAACCTTACTAATATTCTTCGACCAGTTGATACCTGCATTCCAGGTCAGGTCGTTGTTGCGGATGATATCAAATCCAATTGCAACTTCAACACCTTTATTTTCGATGTCACCACCATTCAGGTATTTGAAGTGACCACCAGTTGCTTTTGATACTTCGATTTCAGCAATCTGATTTACAGAGTTAGTCTTATAAACACCCAAGTCAAAAGTTAATCTTCTGTCAATACCTGCAAACTCGATACCTGCTTCCCAGCTGGTAGTTTCTTCAGACTTCAAATCAGGGTTGTTGACATAGGTCGGATAAGATTGCAATACTGTTGCTCCGAAGTTGTCAGGTCTCGAGAATATCGAAGTAGTTCTTTCAGGATCAGTATCGTTACCCACTTCAGCATAGTTGACGCGGATCTTACCATAATCCATGAAGTCAGCCTTCAACAATTCGCTGAAAACAAAGCTAAGTGCTTCTGAATGATAGAAGTAAGAGTTGTTTCCACGGGGAAGTGCAGAGGAAATATCGTTACGGGCTGCAAGGTCAAGGTATAAGAAGTTCTTAAATCCAAGATTTGCATTCGCAAAATATCCGTATACCTCTTTCGTAGTTGCGTCTTCAACAGGCAGCAGAACGCCAAGGCGTGAATTGTTCAAGGAGTAGAGATCGCGAACAACCAATCCACCGTTTGTTGATGCCAGGGTCCTGTTAAAATTATTTCTGCGAATGTTTGTACCCAGGATACCCGTGATGTGCAAATTATCAGAAAGTTGCTTATTTGCTGTAAGGATAAAATCATAGTTGAATTCACTTACGCGAAGCTCTTCTTTCTGATAGCCTGAGCCTTCATCATTCTTGCTACCATCACCTTTGGTCACACCAAATTCAGTTGGAACACTACCTATCGCCCTTCTCTCTTCTCTCAATTCTGAGTAAGTATCAACTGTAACGCGGCCCAACACATTCAACCATTTTGTCATGTCGTAGCTCAACGCTATGTTTCCAAATACGCGTGAACGCTCGTCAGTTTGATAGTTTTTATAACGTGTCCAGTATGGATTATCCCAGAAGATTGGTGTTTCAGGATCAGTATAGTCGCCACCGTTCCAGGTGATGTTCCGGCCGGTTCTCTTGAAAATGTCTTCCTGTGCTTTAATGTCAACGTTAGTTTGCCACCACTGCCTGAAGTTACCCATCAGGTTGTCTCCATAACCGGTTGAGTTACGTCCTAATGTTTCATTCTGTACGTAGTTCACAGCCAAAAGCGCTTTGAGCTTTTCATTGATCTGGCTTGTACCGTTGAAGTTGAAATTGTGTCTTGTTAGATCCTGGTTGGGGAGATAACCTTTCATTTTGAAATGAGTATACCCAACGCGGAAAGTATTCAGATCGTTACCACCGGTAAGAGCGATAGAATTGCTATACTCCATTTGTGTTTCAAAGAAATCCACAGGGGTATTTTTTGCCGCTGTCCATGGATAGGCTTTGCCAAAATTAGGCGATTCCTCTACGAATGAATCCCAGTGATAAACATTCAAATTTGGATCGAATGGAGCTCCATATGAACCATCTTCGAGGGTAGGAACTACTAAATCATCTGTTCCGTCGCCATCGATATCATCTTCGAAAAATCCTTGAGGTCCGTAATACCCGAAAGAAGGCATTGCATAACCTGAACCATATTTGTCCTGGTATTTTACAAATGTTTCTTTGTTGATCTTGCCTACTGTTACACCAGTAGACAAAGAAATGCCAATACCTTTTCTCTTCGTACCTTTCTTAGTTGTGATCATCACAACACCATTTGCAGCGCGTGAACCGTAAAGGGCAGATGCAGCAGCACCCTTCAACACGTTTATTGATTCGATGTCTTCAGGGTTGATGTCAGATGCAGCGTTTCCGTAGTCATATCCATAACGACCGGCAGCCTGGAAAGTTGAGTTCCCCGTGCGATTGCTGATGGGTACACCATCTACAACGAATAAAGGCTGGTTTGATCCTGAAATAGATTTGTTTCCGCGGATGACAATGTTAGTAGAACCGCCGAAGTTACCAGTCGTTCTGATTTGAACACCAGCCACCTTACCGGAAAGCGAGTTAACAAAGTTTTGTTGCTTTGCAGTGGTGACAGCAGAATTGTCAAGTGTTTGAGTGGAATAACCGAGGGAAGCTTTTTCTCTCGGGATGTTTAGTGCAGTTACAACCACTTCACTCAGTTGTTGCACATCCTGCGCCATCACTACGTCGACAGTAGTCCTACCGTTAACGGGGACTTCTTGTGTAGTAAGACCGATAAAGGTAAAAACCAGTGTACCATTCGAAGGTGCTGTAATGGAATATCCTCCCGTTACATCTGTGACAGTACCTGTAGTAGTTCCCTTGACCACAACGTTGACCCCTGGCAAGGCGGATCCGTCCTCTGAGGACGTGATCTTACCTGACACGGTCAGATCCTGTGCCCATAGTGCGCCGCTGGCGAACATAAGCACCGCTGTTAAGCATACAAGTAGAATTCTCTTCATACTTCTGTAAGATTTAGGTTAATGATTTAATAAAAAACGAATCAAACTTAAGACAATTTGTTATCGTTTACCACAAAAATTAGGATAAAAATCCTTATGAAAATACCCCATATAGGGTGAATAGTGCCTGATTAGGCCGCTGAAGGGTTAGTCTATTAGCCTGAATTCTATACGGCGATTCTGCCGCCGGCCATCTTCGGAATCGTTGCTGGCTACAGGTTTATCCGGTCCATAACCGTAAGGAATGATCCGATTTTTATCAATCCCCATTTGGGTGAGGTAGGTGGTAACTGCTAGTGCCCTCCTTTGGGAGAGCTGCTTGTTGTAGTCGGCGGAGCCCGAATTGTCGGTATGACCACTCACTTCTACCCTGATTTTAGGGTTTTCATTCAAAAAACGAATGACTTTCTGAAGCTCGGGCAGTGATTTCGATTTCAAATCGTACTTATCGACATCGAAAAAGATGTTGTTCAAAACGGCCATTGACCCCGCAGCGGCTTTCTCCAATTCTATATTAATAACGATTGGCTCAAAGTTTTTGACCTCCGAATAATTGAAATTGAAGCTTTTGAAGAGGTAGCCAGGCTTGTTGACGTATAATGCATATTCAGCACCCTGAGTGAGAACCATAAGGTATTCACCACTTATGGAGTCGGATTCCACCAGCGAAACCCTGGAGTTTCTTTCGATGTTTATCAACTCGATTTTTGCGCTTAGCGGCGATTTGTTAAGTCTATCCGTAATGATACCCTTTACATAATTGCTTTTGAATTTCAGCTGATTTTCCTCGGGAATCTTAATTTCATAGATCTTGCTCCGGGAATGGCCGGATTCGAGCGTCTCCTCATGAGAGTAGTACCCCTTTAGGCCGTCTGCGGTAATAAAGAATGAATACTGATCGCCGTTATCGTTGATTATGGCACCGAAATTTTTGGGTGACTCCCATCCGGCTGAATCTCGTTCGGAATAGAAGACATCGTATCCGCCAAAGCCGGGCAAACCATTCGAGGCAAAATAGAGGGTCTTATCATTTGCATGAATGAATGGGGAAATCTCATCAAATGCAGAATTGATCTTGTCCCCGGCATTTACCGCGCGTGTCCAGTTTCCGGACTCATCCAGCGTGGAAACCCATATATCTCTCCTGCCCAGGCCTGAGCGGCGGTCGGAGACGAAATACAACGTCCTGCCATCGGCTGAAAGCGAAGGCTGCGACTCCCATTCACTCGTGTTTACGTTGCGTCCGAGGTTTTTGGGCTTTGTCCATACATTCCCTTCCCGAATGCTTTCGTAAAGATCACAGCTGCCTATGCCGTCTCTTCCGGAGCATGAGGTAAAAATCAGTCGCCGACCATCAGCTGAAATAGTGCAGGTGCCTTCGTTAAGCGGTGTGTTAATATTCTTTGAAATGGACTCCGGCATCATCCATCGTCCCTGGTCATCCTTCCGGCTTACCATCAGGTCTTCATCGTCGTTGGGTCCATTACCAACGCGTCGGGTAAATATGAGGTGACGCTGGTCGGCCGTTAACACCGGAAAATACTGCATCACGAAACGGTTTACGGTATCGCTTAGGGGTTTTTGTTCGTATGAT